>NZ_JACJPW010000185.1 GCF_014696265.1 Aerosakkonema funiforme FACHB-1375
TAATTGTGCCGATGCACGATATGCCTACGGCACGCTGTGCGAAGGCACTCCTGCAAGTGCCTTAACAAAAGTTCATACAGTGTCGATTACTTTTGTCCGACTACTTAGCAGTTAGGAAAATAAATGGAATAACTGCCGTTATTGGCTGTTGCTGTAATTCAGTTAAGACGCTATAACCATCCATATCAGGCATCATGATATCGCAGAGAATTAAATCGGGTATTTGCTTTTGTGCCTCTCGTATTCCTTCTTCACCATTCTTCGCCCCCACAACATCAAAATTTTTGCACTCCAAAATATCCAAAATATTATCTCGCACAAACTCTTCGTCTTCAATTACCAAAATTTTTGTCGGTTGCATAATTTTATTAAAAAACTTTTTTGTTGTTTAACTATTGACCTTTTGTGAGTTATTTTAATCCTAACTCAACCAAAAGATTATCACAACTATCTCATGGGAAGTTTTACAGTAAATGTAGTTCCCACCCCTACTTCGCTCTGTACAGCAATAGTACCTCCATGTAACTCAACAGACTTCTTTACAATTGCCAACCCTAATCCTGTGCCTGGGATTGTACCGACATTAGGGGCTCTATAAAAGGTTTCAAACAAACTTTTTTGAGATTCTATAGGAATGCCAATTCCTAAATCTTTTATCTCAAATAAAACCTCGTTGTTTTCACAGGTTGCACTAAAGAATATCGGGCTGTTATCTGGCGAATATTTAACAGCATTTGACAACAAATTACTCAAAATATGACGCAGTAATTTCTCATCCATAATAGCCTCGTTGCAGTTGCATTTCATATTGACTTCGACCGGATGTTTTTCTCGATCGAATACTTCAATATCTTCTACTAATTCCTTACAAAACTTTTGTAAATTAATCGGACTGGGGTTAAATTCCAGTTTACCAGCTTCTGCTTTTCCAATCACCAAAATCTCATCTAACATTTCGATCATGCGTTGGATAGCAGATTGAATCCGATGCACATGAGTTAGTTTCTTCTCCCTCGACCATTCGTCTAAATACATTTCCAGCAAATCAGAAGAAAACAAAATTGTGGACATTGGTGTCCGAAATTCATGGGAAACCATAGAAACAAAACGAGTTTTGAGTTCGTTAAGTTCCTTTTCCTTTTCTAGAGCTTTGCGAATTTCTGTTTCGGCTTTACACCTAGCTAAAGCAATCTCGACAGTAGTGTGTAAATCTTTTTCTTGAAATGGTTTAACTATATAGCCAAACGGCTGAGCTCCTTTAGCTCGCTCTAAAGTTTTGGCATCGGTATGGGCAGTCAGAAAAACCACAGGTAGATTGAAAAGATGGCGAATTTTGTCTGCCGCTTCTACTCCATCCATCGAACCTTTTAGCATAATATCCATCAGTATTAAATCCGGTTGGATTTTTTCGGCTTTTTCAATTGCTTTTTCGCCTGTAGCAATTACAGCCGGAACATGGTAGCCTAATTTTTTTAAGCTATTTTTAATGTCCATACCAATAATTACTTCATCTTCTACTACTAGAATTGTCGCTGTCATTTTTCCTCCCTGATTTGTTTCCTAAAGGTGATCTTAAAAGCAGTGCCCCCAGATGAATCAATTTCGATTTCTCCGTCCAGTTGTTCTGTTAAGTTGTAAACTAACTGTAAGCCTAGCGAGTCAATTTCTTCAATGTCAAAGTTTGAGGGTAAACCCACACCATTATCGCTAACTTCTAAGCGGAGACTATCCCGATCGAGTCGATAAAACTTAACGCATAGTTTTCCACTTTCTCTATCGTTGAATGCGTATTTTAGTGCGTTAGTAACTAATTCATTAATTATCAAACCGCAAGGAATTGCTGTATCGATGTCTATTTCCATTTCTTCAGTTTCAATGCCTAATTGAACAGAGCTTGTGTAAACTTTATAAGAATTCACCAAATTTCGCACCATTTCGTTAATATATTCAGAAGCGTTAATCCTTGATAAACCTTCTGATTGATACAGCTTTTCATGGATGAGAGCCATCGACCTAATACGGTTATAACTCTCTGTAAATAAAGCTAAGGCTTGTTCATCTTTTATGTACGCAGACTGAAGCTTGAGTAAGCTAGAAATTACCTGTAAGTTATTTTTGACTCGATGGTGAATTTCTTTAAGCAAAACTTCTTTTTCTTTAAGAGATGCCCTGATGTGATTCTCTGCTTGTTTCCGTTCGGTAATATCTCGATACATCCATAAATGTCCGCTGTACTTTCCTCTTACAAAAATCGGTACATGATCCCG
This sequence comes from Aerosakkonema funiforme FACHB-1375, assembly GCF_014696265.1. Lineage (GTDB taxonomy): Bacteria > Cyanobacteriota > Cyanobacteriia > Cyanobacteriales > Aerosakkonemataceae > Aerosakkonema > Aerosakkonema funiforme_A. Next base: position 2,268 of record NZ_JACJPW010000185.1, read on the forward strand.
TTCAAAGAAGTGACTATTTACCATTGTCACTTCTTCGTTGGTGACTATTTGCCTGGAGCTTAATATTTCACGATGCTGCTGGAAAAATTTTTCCGGTTCTGCAAAAACTTGTTGAAAATCTTCGTAGAAAGTAGAAAAATCGGCTCCGATTAAAGCAGCAGGTACAATGGGGATATTGAAAATATCGCAAAATGCTTGATTGATCGTGACGACTTGGTTAAACTCATCTTTAACTAAAATCCCCATCTGTAAATTTTCAATCAGGGCTGATAGCCGAGAAGTGCTTGCTTGTAGTTCCTCCTCCGCTAGCTTGCGCTCCGTAATATCGTTTTGGATACCAATGTAGTGAGTGAGAATGCCATTGCCATCATAAATTGGCGAAACATTTAATTCGTTCCAGAACAAACTGCCATCTTTACGGTAGTTCCGCAGCACAACTTTACAAGTAGTTCCTTCCGTAATCGCAGCCCGCAGTTTTTCCAAACCCGGTTGATTTGTATCGCTACCTTGTAGAAAACGACAGTTTCGTCCGATTACCTCAGCCGCAGAGTAACCGGTCATCTCCTCAAAAGCAGGATTGGTATAAATGACAGGATTATCCGGCTGTTTGGTATCTGAGATAATAATACCGTTACTGCTAGCAACAAGCGCCCTATCTGTTAAGCGCAACTTTTCTTCTGTTTGTTTGCGTTCGGTAATATCGTGACAAACGCAAATTAGTCCTCCATCTGCAACTAAGGTGAGGGAAAGTTCCTGTGCAAATGTGGTGCCGTCGCTTCTTCTGGCAGTTGCTTCTCCTTGCCACTTACCTTGTTGTATCACGATGGGGATGATGTCTCCTTGAATGCGTTTACATTCATCTTCGTAGTATAACTCTTGCCAAGTTTTACCGATCAGTTCTTCAGCCCTGTCGTAGCCAAAAATTTTGGCGTGGGACTGGTTAATGTAGATGTATTCGCCTGCGGCATTAACGATGCCAATCCCATCTCCTGCTGCTTCCACCGCAGCTAAGTGACTTCGCATCTTTTCCTCTACTTGTTTGCTTTCGGTAATGTCGCGACATATACCAACGATACCCAGCAGCTCGCCTTCTGCGGAAAGATAGGGACACTTAGTAGATAAGAAAATGCGTTTGCTCTCATTCGTCTCGAAAACTTCTTCACAAGTCCAAGCCATATTACTTGACATGACTATTCGATCGAATTCACGAATTTGTCGTTCGCTTTCTGCGGTCAGAAAATCTTCATTTCGTTTGCCTAAAATTGCTTCGATCGAGCGGTTTAAGTATTTTGCCCCCGATCTATTAATAAATATGTAGTGACCGTTTTTATCTTTGATAAAAATAGCATCGTTACTGTTTTCTACGATCGTGCGAAGTTTGAATTCACTATCGCGCAATGCTGCTTCCGCCTGCTTGCGATCGGTAATATCCATAACTACACCGCTCATTGCGATCGGTTGACCTGTCCGATCGCAGATAATATCACCCTTAGCTGCAACCCAGCGGATAGAGCCATCAGGCCAAATGACGCGATGTTCGATGCTATAGGGTATTTTTTCTTTAAGAGTGTCAGTAATTGTAGCCTTGAGGTAGTGGCGATCGTCAGCGTGAACCCGGTCTATATAAGTGTCATAAGTTCCAGTAAAAGAAGCGGGAGCAAAGCCAAAGATTACTTCTGTTTGCTCTGACCATAATATGTTATTTGTCTCGATATCCCAATCCCAAGTCCCCATTTGGGCAGCATTGAGGGCCATCCGCAGCCGCCACTCACTCTCCTGCAACGCCTCTTCTGCCAACTTCCGTTCGGTAATATCCATCATTACCCCTGTCATCCGATCTGGCTCTCCGTTGCGTTCGCAGATAATATTGCCGATACAGGCGATCCAACGTACAGTACCATCAGGCCAGATAATGCGGGTTTCTATGCTATAGGATGTTCTCTCTTCAATGGCAAGTTGAATCGCTTGTTCTAACGGGGGGCGATCTTCTGGATGTATGCAGCTAAAAAATGCTTCTGGAGTTCCGGGGAAAGAACCAGGTGCAAGGTCAAAAATGAATTCAGTCCTTTCTGACCAAATGACTCGCTCGGTTTTCATGTCCCAGTCCCAAGTCCCCATTTGCGCCGCTTCCAGCGCCAGTGCCAACCGCGACTCGCTTTCGCGGAGTGCTTCTTCGGCAAGTTTGCGATCGCTGATGTCAATAAATAAACCATCCCAAATAATATCGCCATTGGTTTGTTTTTCCGGGCTAGAAATGCCTTCAATCCACTTGAGATGACCGGATGGTGTAATAATGCGCCCTTCCCACTGCCACGGTTGCAAACTTTCAGCCGAAATAACAGTTGAATGGTATAAAGACTGCACATCATCAGGATGAATCATCTCAACGCTTTTCTGGAAATCCGCTTGCATTTCTTCTGGTTCTAGTTCCCAGATTTCGCGACAACGCGGACTCGCATAAAGCAATGCTTGAGAACCGTCAGTACGAAGGACGTACTGATAAAGCATCCCCGGCACATTGGCTGCCAATTTTTGGAATTTCTCTTCACTGTCTTTAAGCGCTTCTTCTGTCCGTTTGCGCTCGGTAATATCCATAGAAATGCCGCAAACAGCATAAATTACTCCATGACTATCTTTTAAGGGAAACTTAACAGTAATGTAGGTATGCAACCCGTCTTCATGAGGAACAACTTCTTCAACTTTTACGGCGTTTCCTTCTTCTATTACCTGGCGATTGCTTGCTGCAAACGTATCGGCAATCTCGCAAGGCCAATAATCGTAAATACTTTGGCCAACAATTTCTTCTCTCTTCAAATTAAACAAGTTTTCACACTGATGGTTAAGCAATAAGTATCTATTTTGAATGTCGTGTGCATAAATGACCGCCGGAGAGTTATCTAAAATTGCCTGTAAGTGTGCCTGACTCTGCTGTAATTGTGCTTCTGCTTGTTGGCGTTCGGAAATTTCGACGGTTACTTGTTGAAGACTCCACAGTAGTTCTTGGGTGCGTTTTTGCACTTTGGTTTCTAATTCTTCGTTGAGTTTTTGCAGTTCTGCTTGGGCACGTTTGCGAGCGCTAATGTCTCTGGCTTCTGCAATTAGCTGGATGGCTTCTCCTTTTTCATTAAAAATAGGCTTGAGGGAAAAGTCTGTTGTGATTACTTGCTCCCCAGCACCGAGCATTTCCAGTTCATAACGAAGAAAGTGGCCTTTGGCAGCGGTGCGGATCGCCCTTCTGAGTTTTTTCTGGGTGGCTTTGGAAATTGTCCACCATTTTGTTTCCCAAAAGGGACGACCGATTACTTCAGTGGCTTGAAGACCGACAAAATCAAGGGCGGTTTGGTTGGCTTGTAACAAGATGCCATCCAGCTTTAACAAATAAGTAAATTGATAGCTATTGTTAAAAATAGCAGCAAAAATTACTTGATTTTCCCGCAGCGCTGATTCTGCTTGCTTGCGCTCAGTAATGTCTTCATAAGTTCCCAAGATGCCGATTACATTTCCATTTGCATCCAGGAGCGGAACTTTGTTTGTATCCACCCAACATAGTTTGCCATCTGCTTGCAGTTGGGTTTCGATGATGTTATATTCGGGTGCATTGCTTTCCATCACCCGGCGATCGCACTCGCGATACCAATCCGATTCCTCTTCTCTCCAGGGCAAATCGTAGTCTGTTTTACCCACAATTTGCTGTGGATTATCAAAACCAGCAGCTCGTGCGAAGTTATAATTACAACCTAAATAAACTAAATTCCTGTCTTTCCAAAATATAAATTGGGGGATATTATCCATCACCATTTGCAACATTTGCTGCGAGCGTTGCACTTCTGCTTCTGCCAGCTTGCGAGCGGTGATATCGGTAGCAACGCCAAGCAATTTATAAGCTTTACCATCTTCAGACAAAAGCGGTGTTTTGACTGTTTGAAACCAGCGTAATTCTCCTGTAGGTATTATCACGCTTTCTTCGGCAATAAACTTTGTCTTTAAGGTGGTCATTACCTCCATATCGTCATGCGTCAACCGCTCTACATCAGCTGGATTATTGTTAAATTCTCTAATTTTTTTACCGACCATTCGATCAACAGTCATGCCCCAAGTTTCGGCACAGGCTTGATTAACTAATACATATCTACCATCCCGATCCGTAACAAAGATTAAATTAGGATTGGTATCGATTACTGTTCGCAAAAATTGCTGTTGTTCTCGCAAAGCTACTTCTGAGAGCTTGCGATCGGTAATGTCTTCGACAATCCCTGTGACGCGATAAACTTCTCCCCCCTCATTTTTGAGAGGAAAAGCACGAGTCAAAACCCAGCGGGTTTGTCCATCCGGTCGGATAATCCGATATTCTTGGTCGTAAGGTTGTCCGCATATCTGCGATTCCACCGCAGCGATAACGCGATCGCGGTCTTCTGGATGAACGGCATCCAAAAATTGTGTGGGATTATTGTATACATCTATACAGCCGCCCCAGATTTTGTCCAAGGCAGGACTGCCATAAAGTAATTTGTTCTGTCGGGGGTCTCTGACAAAAAAGCCTTGGTGGAGATTTTCCCCTAGCTGCTGGAATAATTCGTTACTTTCTCGCAGTGCAGTTTCTGCTTTTTGACGTTCTTGCAGTTGGGTTTGAAGTTGCTCGTAAAGTTCGGCTTGATGGATGGCGATCGCGCAATGATCGGCGATCGCTTTGACAAAGGCTACCTCCTCCTCTGTCCATTCCCGTTCTCCCTTACATTCATTTAAGCTAATTCCGCCCAAGTACGACTGCTGATATATCAGCGGCACAATCATGAGAGCGCGAATGTTGCACCTTTTTACGGCTTCCAAAATTTCTGGCGGTTCGCACTCATCAATCCGAGGAAGAACGAGCGGTTCTCCTTGCGCTAACACGGAGTCGTAACGGCGATAAAAACCGCAGTGTATACCCATTAAACTGTTGCCTTCCGAGGTAGCCTCGGAAACATAACGAATTCCCAACTCGCGATCGGCATCCGGTCGAAAAATTAGGCAACGGCTGACATTGAGCGCGGAATGCAGTTGATTCGCTGCGATTTGGATAATTTCATCCAAAGCCAGCGTTCCTCGCATAGCGTGGACGATTTGATTGAGCAAAGTAGCTTGTTGAGCTTGTCGCTCAACTGTCGCAAGAACTTTTTGAAGTTGGGTCGTGCGCTCTTCCACTTCGTTTTCCAGTTCGGCGTTTCGCTGGCGCAGCAGTTCGGCTTTTTCCGCTTGCAACTTGGAAACCGATTGTTGGGTACGTTTCAGCCGTTTGTAGATTTGCACCGGTTCTAGGGAACTCAACAATTCCATCTCTGTTATTATTCCCAATTGCACTGCCGAACTCTCACTCTGACGCTCTCGAACTAACAGCATTTCCATGCGATCGATCTGCATTTGCTGATAAGCATAAAGCAGAGAGTTTTCCGGGTTTAGCTCGTGTCCCAATCTCCTCATTACCGATGCAGCTGGTGTCTGGGCTAAATCCATCCCTACGCACCAAGCTTGTATAATTTGTTGCTCAGTAACAACTCCTACCGGAATGGATGAAAGGCTACCGGAAACAGCATTGTTTGCTTCGTTCCTTACCTCTTTTGTAATTACCACACAACTAACGCGATATTCTGCCATCAGTTGGGCAATCTTCTCTACGGATGCTGTTCGATCGGCACGGATTAGCTTGGTGTTCATCACTTCGCCTACTGTACCGAGTTTGAACAGATTCGTGGTTTTTAAGGCTTGGAGAATGCTTGTGGGAGTTACAATTCCCAACAGCTGCTTCCTCTCGTCTAGAATTGGTAAATAGTAAATTTGACTCTGACGAAAAAATAATACAGGTGTAAAAATATTGACTGCATCTGACAGACTCAAGGTCGATATCGGCGGCTTAATCAATTCAGCAATTTTGACTTGGCTTTGCAGTCCATTCCCAGATGCCAGTAACTGCACTATATCTCGCTCGGCGAATATCCCTAAAACTCGCGAAGCTTCCATTACTACAGCATAATGGCGATCGCGCAGCGTGCCGGATGGCATATCGATTTGTTCTTCCATACCGACTGCTGGGGCGGCAATATTTAACCTTACTCTAGAAGTATCTCTTAAATTATCGCTCCCAATAGTATATTGGCTGGTATATGAGAGTCCCATGAGAGATATCACATCTACCAACTGCGTATCGGGAGCTACGATAATGGGATGACGATGTATAGCCTGCTCTAAGTCTGGTAAATTTAAATAAAAATCACTGGATTGCATGGCGTTATCGATTATAGAGCTTTATTTTCTGGGCTCTTGACGAGCTTCTTACTTAAGCCAGACTGGGGAGTCTGCAATCATGACGCTTGAAAGGAAATGTAATTTTAAAGTGCGTACCTGCCTCGGAATTAACCTCAATATCTCCATCTAATTGATTAGTTAAATTGACAACTAGCTGTAACCCCAAAGATTTACTTTCTTCAAGATCGAAATTTGGCGGCAAACCGATGCCATTATCGTGGACTTCTAATAAAAGTCGGCAACCTTCAATCAAAGCAATTTTTATGCTTATTTTTCCTGGTCCCCCATTAGTAAAGGCATATTTCAAAGAATTGCAAACCAATTCATTAATGATTAAGCCGCAAGGAATAGCAGTGTCTACATCGAAAAATATTGGCTCAAATTTAATATCCAAATCGATAAATTCGGACAACAATCTGTAAGAACGTACTAGATTATTGGCTAGACTTGTAATGTAATCACCAGCATCAATTAGGACAATACCTTCAGATTGGTAAAGTTTTTCATGAATCAGTGCCATTGACCTAACCCGGTTATAGCTGTCACTCAAAAGCGATGCAATTTCTGGATCGTTAGTACATTCAGATTGCAACTTCAACAAACTAGAGATTATTTGCAAATTATTCTTGACTCGATGATGAATTTCCTTAAGAAGCAGTTCTTTTTCTTTTAGAGATCCTTTCAGTTGTTGTTCGATCTTTTTCTGATCTGTGATATCGATACCTACAGCAACTGCGGCTTCACCTTGCTGGTACTTTTGGGCAACAATTAAGTAATTTCGGATCGCTCCATTAATGTTGGCATCGATCACTCTACTACCAGATTTATCGTCACCACGCATAAAATAACTCATAAATTCTGCAAATGTCTTACTGCTTTCCAAAAAACCAATTTCTTGACCGATAAAAATTTCTGGAGGACGATTAAATGCAGTACATAAATGCCGATTTACACCCATATATCGCAAATCGGAACTAATCCAAGAAACTAATCCCGGTACAGCATCTAAAACTACTTGCAACTGGTCTTTTGCTTGTTGGAGTGCCTTCTCTGTCTGCTGCCGCTCTTTCACTTCTATAAGTGCCCGGTCTCTCATAATGCGATAGTCCTGAACTCGTTGGGTGAGTTCCGTAACATCTTGGATGGAGAGTAAAGCATAGTATCCTCCTTGAGGTGCAGGTTCGGCGGTAACAGTAGTATGCTGAATTCGCTGCTGTCCGTTAGGTAAGTATGCGGGTATGAAGTGCTTATGGAGTTGAGAAGAGAAAAGGGTTGGTGGCCCCCCAGCAAAGATTTGTTTGAGACGAGAAGCATATTTCGTTTCCTTTAAGTGAGGAAAACGTTTGATAATATCAGTTCCCACTATTTCTTGCTTGGAGATATTAGTCCAATTCTCCAAGCAGCGATTCCAATACAGCACTGTAAAATCTTCCCGAAGTACGCATATACCTATAGGGATTCGATCGAGAACACTAAATTTTTCAGCTAATTCTTCTATGTCGTTCATGGCTGATTTTTGAAATCATTTTTTCTCGTTTTTGATAGTTTTGTCCGGTTCAAACAGAATAGATTTAGTTGAGCGATAGAGGAGACATATAAGCCTGTGAGCGCGTTGTGTTAGTTAAAACCATGTATATTTATTGAAGTAATTTATTTTATTTTTTGAATTACTGTCTAACCAGTTATTTGTAGGCGTAGATTTCTTCTGCGATCGCACTCATCAACAAGTTAAAAGAACTTAATTCAAATATCAGTATAATATCGCCCCGAATTTGAAATCTTTCAATTGTAAATTGAGTTTGCGCTAATAAAACTGTAGTGGGAGCAACCTTATTATGGAAGTGGATTAAATTCTCCACTGTATCCTCAATATAATAGGGAAGTTCGTACTCAAGGTTGCGATTGATTAAATTGCCAATAGAACCGATAACGCTATTAATTAAGTAGTCGGACAAAAGTAATCGACACTGTATGAACTTTTGTTAAGGCACTTGCAGGAGTGCGATCGCTACCCACGGATAGTACAAATGTATTGTAAAAATTGACA
>NZ_JACJPW010000186.1 GCF_014696265.1 Aerosakkonema funiforme FACHB-1375
TGTCAATTTTTACAATACATTTGTACTATCCGTGGGTAGCGATCGCACTCCTGCAAGTGCCTTAACAAAAGTTCATACAGTGTCGATTACTTTTGTCCGACTACTTAGAAAAAATCCTATTAACGTAATGCCAAATGGAATAATATTTACACATCGGCATCACGAATATTGGTTAGTGGTAAGTGGATAATCTGGTCGATACCAAGTTGCTTTCAAATATAGTAGGTTGGTTGGAGATAACGAAACCCAAAAAGTTTTCTGGTGTTGGGTTGAGCAACAGCGAAACCAAACCTACAATCTACTTTAATATGAGAGAGGACTGAGTTAAATTACACTCAGTCCTCATCATTCATGCTTCAGTTTTAAGTTTAGCTGAGAGTTATCTTCTCGCGGGTTGAGCGGGTGGTTTTGGCTTTGTATTTTCTACGCTAATGCCAAGTACCCACACAGTTACAAGTACAACACCGAGTACTTGCAGGAGAGTTAACTTTTCATTGATGATCAACAAAGCTAAGACCACAGTTAAAGCAGGGCCACTCGCACCCACAACGGAGGCAAGGGCAGGCCCAATCATGGGTACGCCTATGTTATTGAGTAGGTAGCCGACTAACGAAGTAACTGTTAAAACTAAGGCTGCTATCCACAGAGTAGGCCACATTTTGGGATCGACCTTGTATGCTAACGTTGGCACAAAACTGCCAAATGGCAGCACAAAGGCGGACAAGAACAATATGGTTGTGAAGTTGACGACACTAAAGGGGATGGGGTGCATTTTACTGACTTTGATCAAAATCACGTAAATTGCAAAAGCGATCCCGGATACGATCGCTGTGATTGCTCCTAGTGTATAGTTACCTTTAGCCCCTGCGGTCAGGTTAGGAATGGTCAAAAAGCCGCCGATGTAAATTGAGACGGTTGCCAAGATGAGAAGGAAAGTCGGTTTATCCTTAAAGATTAGCCAAGCTAACAGAATGGTAACCGTGGGATAGATAAAGAAAATTGTGGTAGCAACACCAGCAGGTATATTGCCTAAAGCAATGTAAATGAAAAATTGAGATAGGAACAGAAAGAAGCCACTGCCTATTACGCTCAAAAGTCTGCCCCGCTGTTCCCGATTGCCCAATTGTTTGATATCGCGCCACGTATTGCTATAACGCCACGGCGCTACGATAAAAGCCATTATCGGTGCGACAAACAGCATTCGCATCGCCAAAATTAACAGGGAATTTCCCGGACTGGCAGAAATAAATCCTCCCAGTTCAGATAGACCAAATATCGTTTGCTTTCTCAAAATTACTCTGACAATAACGTTTTGCAACGAAAACATCAGAGAAGAAATCAGAATTAGGGTCACCCCTGTGACAAAATTGCTGGGCTGAGTTGGTGCAGCTGTAGGTGCGGTGGCAGGCTGTACGGCTGGCCTTGCGCTCGGTTGTTCCATTGGCCCGATTGCTTTGGGCTGGGTGTTTTGCTGTAGCTGGAACTTAATGCGACTGACCAGTGCCTCTAAAATTGCTTCTCCTTGCTGTTCGAGGCTGTGCATCCGACCCAGCTGCTGGGATAGAGCGCTTTGATAGCTGCTGATATCCTGTTGCAGGGTTTTTAAGGTGGTGCTGAGGGTGGAATCTAGGGATGAAAGCAGGCGGTAGGCATTATCGTTGTAGCTGCTGGGAAGCTGGCCAGAACCGGTCCCCGACGAGATAATTTGCTGCCGCAATTGCTCTTGCAGATGGCTGGCGAGTACTTCGGCAAGTTGCTGTACCTGCTGCTGAGATTGCAAGTCCCGATATTGGGATTGCAGGTTTTTGATGTCGGTGGACAGGCTGTTTTTCTGCGACTGTAGTTCATTAACCTCCTGATACAGCTGGGAGATCAAACTTTCTTTGAGATTTTGCAGCTGCTCGGTCAGGTCGTTCAGCGCGTCCTGTGCTGCCTGCGGGTTCTTTCCACCCTGAGCTTCTGTTTGGTTGTCCAGTTGCCCCATTAGAGTCTATCCTCTTGTCAATTGGCTATCAAATAACGTGGATTGCTACTTGCTTTTTTATGGGTATTCCTAAGTATTTTGTCAAATGCAGCCCCAAATTGTAATTAAATAACCTTAAGTATTTAAATAATTTTTTACGAATTTATGAGGAATATGTTTACATGACGCTTTTGAGATATATTATCTTTCTCCTTCCTAGCACAACAGCGTGGAAGTTTTTCCGGTACTTTCTGGTACTTATAGATTTACAATTTTGCGATCGCTTATTTGCCGTTAGAGGTTTAAATAATTGCTTTCACCTCAAGAACACTTTACGAAATTAGATGCTATTTTCCAACGTTATGCTGCTGCTTTAGCATCTGAAGTCTGCGATTTACAAAAATCGGACGAAACCCAATCGCGGCAACCGCAAGACCGATTTACCCCTGCCGCTTACTATAACTGAGGTAGAAGCAAACGAGCAATAGCAAAGATTGTAGCGCCCAGACTGGCAGTAATGGGAATGGTGATTACCCATGCCCCCGCAATGCTTCGTAATGTGGTAATACGGATCGATCGCCAGTTTTGTACCAAACCGATGCCAATGACGCCGCCGACGAGGGCGTGAGAAGTGGAGACGGGCAAACCGAGTCGGGAAGCGAGCAAAACGGTGGTGGCGGTTGCCAGTTCCGCGCAAAAACCGCCACTGGGTTGGAGGGGAATGATGTTTTCTCCGACTGTGGTAATCACGTTTTTACCCAAAACGGCTAATCCGGCGACGATTCCCAAACCGCCGAGTACCAAAATCCAGAGGGGTATGCTGAAGTCGCCCAAGGGAACGGAACCTGTGCGGCGGATGTAGGAGATCGCAGCTAAGGGAGCGATCGCATTCCCGACATCGTTGGAACCGTGAGCAAAGGCGACAAAGCAAGCGCTGAGGACTTGAAATCGTCCCAGTTGCCGTTCAATGGGATTTTGGATTTTGCGCGAAGTGGGCGTCTTGGACGCCATGTCCTCTACTTGGGGAGACCCCAAGATCGGAATGGCTCCGCTTCCCGTCACGATGCCCACCTTCGCAAGAGAGGATTTTGGATTTTGGATTGGAGAATTCTCCCCCGCTCCCCCGCTCTCCAACTGTCGCCAACTCACCAAGGAGAGGCTAACGGCTGCGATCGCTCCTATTACCAGCGTGATATCGTGGGCGGGGAGATTTACTCCGCAGCGGTTTGTCAGAAATGCGTGTACTGGTTGAGTGAGGGTTGGTAGCACAATGACGCCAAACACGCTCAACAATGCTGCACTCAACCAAGGTATCCACTCGCGCAGTTGTTCTATGGGATGGGGGCGATCGAGTATCCAGCGCTTGACAATACTATAAAAAAGTGATGCTATGCTGCCGCTGATAACTGGGGTTAAGACCCAACCAATGGTGATGGTGCCAATTGATGACCACTCTACCGAATTGATACCGGCAGCAATCCAACTGAAACCGGCGATCGCACCCACAGTCGCATGAGATGACGAAACTGGCAACCCCAAACTGGTAGCAATTTGCAGCCACAAACCGCAGGATATCAGTACAGATACCATTCCGATTAACAAAGTCTGTGGCGTTGAAGCGAATGTAGCTGGGTTGACAATTTCCGTTGCGAGAGTTTCGGATACCTCACCGCCAAATAGTACCGCACCCGTAAATTCCAAGATCCCAGCGATGATCAGCGCTTGCGCCAGGGTGATAGCTTTGGAGCCCACAGAAGTTCCCATTGAATTGGCAACATCGTTTGCTCCCAAGTTCCAGGCGAGGTAGAAGGCGAGTAAGGCGACAAAAACTATCATGTCGAATCAAGTTTAGCCTTGGATAATTCAGGACAGCCCTCAAGGAAACCCGGTTTGGTGTCCCAGAGTGTGTAATTACTCCAATTTTTACCGAGTTGCTTGCATAAAATTCATCTAAACTTTACAAAAATCTTTTGATTGCAGGTTACAGTCTTCATAGATTGTGATTTATTATACTTATAACATGAGAAAAAAAAAATGATTAGCCTTCGGAATGTTAAAACTTTACTCGGAACCGCTGCTGCTGCTGCCTGCCTTTTCTCTGTGACCGGACAACAAGCGAACGCAGCGACGCTTAGCCCAAACTGGTCTTACACAATAGATTCGTTCAATGATGGAGCAGACTTATATAAAGTTGGCAGCAAAAGCTCTTACGAGCTTTATGGGATGGCGATGAAGGAAGAAAACGGCAAGGTTTTCGTAGCCATCAACGCTAACCTCGCTTTGACTGGACAAGCTGAACCGACCCATCCGGAAGTTCAAGATGGCAATGTTGGCTGGGGCGATTTGTTTTTCAATTTTTCAGGTTTGAGTTTCAAAGATGCTAGCGCTCAGGAAAAGTTGTTCGGTATTCGCTTTGCTGGAACTAATGATTCTGGTGCTGCAACAACAGGTCTTTATAGTGGTGTCAAAGCCAAGAGCGTAGGGTTTGAAAACTATTCCTATTCACGCTTCTCTAAGTATCAAAATTGGGTTGAAAACACAGCTACTGATTCCAACGGTCAGCATGGAAAAGTAGGTTTTGGAGATTTAACTGCGGCGGAAGCAAAGGATTACTTGACCAAGAAAAATGGTGTAGTTGAAGATACCTCTTATAGTATCCAAAACGTGATTGCTACAGGCAATAAGGTTGGTGATATCCAGGCTCTGAGTGCAGGAGAACTTGCTTCCCTCAATTTTGCACAATACAGCGCTACTGGCAGCCAAACTTTTGGGTTTAAATTCGATCGCAGCTTATTGCCAAGTGGTGATGCTTTAATCAGCCTTTTGGAAGAGTGCATCAATGATGGGATTGCTGTTAAAGTGACTTTGGCAGACAACGAACCACCCACTTCCATACCAGAACCGTCAGCTGTTGCTAGTTTGACTTTATTGGGTTTGGGTTTATTTGGTACTCAAATGCGTCGTCGTGCTTATCCAACTGTCAAAGTTGCCAAGTGAGCTTCTTTGCGATATTGAAAATTCTAAATCAGGGTTTACTCTATAGTCCACTTTGGTGGACTATAGTTTTTTTGAGACGATGGTAACCAATTTTTTCAGAACGGGTATCTGATGGGCTGTTCTTGTTGACTCATATGATGGACAGCAAATTCCCCCTAATAAAAATGCGTGAAACTATTGATTTTACAGGGTTGCAATTATGGGCTATTGCGAGGATATGATATCAGATATTGATTGACGGCTATTTTCTGTCTTTAAAAGAATAAAGCCCGCGCAGGCGGGCTTTGTTTGTGTCGGCGCGACTATAATCGTCCGCAAGCTACAAATTGGGTATCAACCTACCAGTTGGAGAAGTTGCAACAGGTTCATCGCCAGCAATATTTGCTACGGCGGCGGGAATTTCTGCTGGCGATTTAGTTTTCGCTTTGTTGAAATCGGTGATGAGTTTTTCCATCATTTCTGGGCGTCGATCGTACAATCGTTTTAGTTGCCGAGGTTCGCATTGGTTCATGGCGTAGGCGGTGATGATGGGTACGGCGATGGTACTATCGGTGTAACAAACAATTGTACTGGGCAATTCTTCGGGATCGACTTTACCCCAGCTGACTGCTTCGCTAGGCGTTGCACCGGATAAACCGCCTGTATCGGGACGCGCATCGGTCACTTGCACAAAGTAATCGTGACCCCGTTCTTCCAATCCCAATACTTCGTGCAGTTGCGGTTGTGTTTGCAACAGGAAGTTTTTCGGACTACCACCGCCGATAATTACTGCTGCACTTTTGCCTTCTACTTGATTTGTACCGGATTCGCGGGCGCAATATGCGATCGCAGCTGTTTCGTTAACATCCAGTGCTGGATCTAATACTAACTGAGAACCTTCTAATGCGATCGCCGCTACATTCATGCCGATCGAGCTATCTCCCGGAGAAGATGTATAGATGGGCACTCCGCATTCGTAAGCTGTCGCCAACAGGGAGGAATGTTTTACCCCCAGTTGCTTTTCTACTTCCCGCACATACTTACCCAACAGGTAATGAAATTCTGCTGTTCCCATTCGCTTCTGAAATTCTTCCGCTTGCAGAACTTTGCGGATGAAAGCATCGGTTTCCAGCAGCACATCATAGCCAAAGGTAATATCGTAAATGCGAATTGTACCTTCTTCCCGCAGCTTGATATCATCAAGAAACGGACTGCTAGCGAACAGTTCAAAACCCAAGCCGAAGTGAATATCGTGGTAAAGATTAGCACCAGTGCTAATCATCCAGTCAATAAAGCCGTTGCGAATTAGGGGTGCTAAAGCTGCTACCCCCATTCCGGCGGGTGTCATCGCACCGGAGAGACTGACTCCCACCGTTACGCCTTCTTGGAAAACTTCGCGACTGAGTAGGTGACAGATTTCGCGCAACCGAGCGGAGTTGTAGGCGGTAAAATAATTATCGATTAAATCGACCACGCCAATTTCTTTGGGCATGGGGGCGGGTGCGATTTTGCGACCAGACTTTTTTGACATTTTTGCACTCCTAAAAGAAGGGGTTAGGGATTAGGGACTAGGGGCTAGGGGAAGAGAGAAAGTAGGGGCTAGGGAACAGTTTTTAGGAATGAGTAAAAAAATACTCGTCGATAAGTTGATTTAACTCGCGCTTGAGTATAAAAGACTTGTCGATGAGTTTTCTTCCCTTAGTTCATAACCCCTATTTCTTTCATCACCTTCAAGTAGCATTCGTATGCTGCTTTGCTAAAACAAACAAAGGTTACTTGTTCGATTGAGGTATTTCGCTGCCAAAATTTCCTAACTTCGGTGACAGCTATTTTAGTTGCGCGTTCGAGGGGAAATCCATACACACCAGTGCTGATAGCTGGGAAGGCAATAGTGCGGATGTTGTTTTTTTCTGCCAGTTCCAGACAGCGACGATAACAACTCGCTAATAACTCATCCTCCTTATAATTGCCACCTTGCCAAATAGGGCCTACTGTATGGATTACCCATTTGGCGGGTAGTTTGTAACCCTTGGTGATTTTAGCATCGCCTGTTTCGCAACCATTCAATTTTTTACATTCTTCATACAATTCCGATCCGGCGGCGCGGTGAATTGCCCCATCTACGCCACCACCACCCAGTAAGGAGTTATTGGCGGCGTTGACGATCGCATCCACCTGTTGTATGGTAATATCGCCTTCGATAACTGCGATTCGGTTTTGTTCCATTTTTGATTCTCAGAGTTTTTGACTTTGCGTGTTTTGTGGTTTTCGGTGCATTGTCTGAATTGCATTATCAAACTCAATCCAAACCTCCTGAGAAAAGCGGCTGAAGCTATAACCGCCAGCACGAAAAACTTTGTAATGATCTAACCAAACCACTAATAGGGTAGCATTGAAAAACAGGCGATGTAGCAGATCTGTGCAATATAATTGCCAAGTTGAGCGGCGATATCGTATTTTTCCTAACTGCTCGGACTGGAAATAAATGTGTTGGTTTTCATCTCGTAAAATTTGTTGACAAAGCTGTTTTAAAACTGCCGATCGCGTGGCATCTGCCAATGCCTTATAATAAACTAAAGCCATTAATTCTGCTGTTAACAAAACTGCGATCGCAAATTCTAAGTTGGCCAATTTTCGCAATTTGCGAAATATTGTATCTGTCCAGTGACGCTGTGCTAGAGGAATTTCCTGCTGTTTCATAAATCGAGCCAAATCAGCGGCGTGTCGTTGTTCCTCCGCAATAAAAAGTTTTAAGGTTTCCACATAAACACTATCTCCAGATATAGCAGCGTAGGCACGGGCGGCTTTTAATAGATTAGTACCTTCGGAACTTTCACCTAATTGAAAGCTGCGGATAGAGTTAGAGATATTTGTTTTCTCTATGTCGCTGAGTCGATAGGAAGCTTCCCAAGGAATGGGTAGCAGATTTTCACGATTGAAACGAAAGTATTCTAACCATTCTGTTGATGTTTTGCTAAAATTATGCTTGTCTGTTGCAGGCATTTCCTCTATAAGACTGTTGTCAAATAATTTATGGCTAATTAAGTCCTGTGCTTTCTGCCCAAATTTTGTAGTGGTCTTCATTGCGTTTTTGTCTCCAGTTTTGGCAGTTTCGTATTACTACTACGTGAAAATCTGCCTTTCCCGATTGGTTGGAACAGAAATAAAATCTCCGCAACAGAAAGCGGGCGACCCACTACTGAAGAGGGGTCATAGATGCCCAAAAAACGCCATAAAGCTGAAAAAAACAGAAAAATAGTGTAAAATAAATTTTCTCAGTCTAGAAGAGATTGGACTTGGCCAAGATTGCTGCTTAATTTAAGCAATTCTCAACTATGCCCAAGAAACCCCGCTCGCTCAAAATAGGTGAAGGTAAACCATCTCAGCAATATCCCGAAGAAAATTGGCACTCTTTTCGGGAAATTTTGCGGCGGTTGCACGCTGAAGGTATTTATATTCATTCGGAACAACTAGCTGAATTCTTTCTAGCGCACGGACTACCTGTAGATTTGTCCTACGTCCCGCAGCGTTTGAAAGAAAAAGCTATTGACATCAATAATAATTACCGAGGCGATATGGCGCGTAGTGAAGAAGTGGACGATGGCACTGTTTGGGATTTTATATAGCTCAGATGAGATAATCTATCTTATCTATAGTGAATCTATAGTGAAGTTAGCAGGGTAAAGTTCTGTAAGGCAATTTTGTTGTTTCAAGCTGAATGAAAAATACTACCAATCTCGATCGAAACGAAATCCCAGAAGCCAGTAACTCGGAGGAAGACATATCGCTGACATCCGAACAGTACCAGCGTAAGATGCAGCGACGTAAGGAAGTGCAAGAACAGCGGCTGGCTGAGAGAACAATAGAAAAGGGTTTAATAATTGTTCACACTGGCAATGGCAAGGGGAAAACTACTGCTGCTTTGGGGATGGTGCTGCGATCGCTCGGTCACGGTTACCGCGTGGCGATCGTACAATTTATTAAAGGAGCCTGGGAACCAGCCGAAAAAGCTGCCTTCAGTCGCTGGGCCGACCTGCTAGAATTTTACGCGATGGGAGAAGGCTTCACTTGGGAAACTCAAGATAGAGAGCGAGATATTCAGAAAGCTCACCAAGCGTGGGAAACGTCGTTAACTTTTATCCGCAATCCTGAATATAAACTGGTGCTTCTCGATGAAGTCAATGTCGCCTTGAAGCTGGGATACTTGACAGTGGAGAAAGTTCTAGCCGGACTGGAACAAAAGCCAGAGCAAACTCATGTTATCCTAACTGGCAGAGGCGCACCGCGAGCTTTAATCGATCGAGCCGACTTAGTGACAGAAATGACACTCATCAAGCATCCGTTTCGCGAACAAGGTGTAAAAGCTCAACCGGGTATCGAATATTAATTTTGGATTTTGGATTTTGGATTTTAGATTTAATCCAAAATCCAAAATCTAAAATCTAAAATTTATTGATAGTTCGCCTTACACATACTCAAAATGCGTTGGTCGTTTTCGCTAACGCTGGTAATCTGGTGATAGTCTTGCAGTTTTACCGTTAAGGGAAAAGTGACAGCATCAAATCTGTTGCTGGGAGAAGTGCTTCCGACAGCTACAGGTTGAAACTCTTGTCCCTCATCCGGAGTTTCCTGAGCGATTTCTGCATCGGGAGAAGCTAAACTCACTTTCAGCTGCTGTGCTTGCAGGGTGCCTCGAAAACAACTAAACTCGGAGCTGGGCATATAGAAAGCGCCGATCGCTTGCCCATCCCTTACCTCAAACACCATATATTCCTGGCCGATCTGTTCTGGCTGCGAAGACTTACCATACAAGTAAACTCCATCAGCTAACTGTTTGAACGATCCAGTTCCCCTCGTGCTGGCAGTATACTCCTCAGATGGAGATACTGACTTAGCCTCCACAAATTGGTGTTCTCCTGGTGTGACAGTCACTTCGGAAGGGTTGGCCAGTACGGCGCTGGCGTTACCGTTGGCAAGGCTGGCCATCAGCATTAACCCAGCCAGTGGGACTCGCAAATACTTTTGCTGGTGACGCGATTGTAAAAAAGAATGTTTCATAAAATTTAACACTGTAGCTACCCCTGATGAATTGCAATTAAAACGGAAATATGTTTTAATTCAGACTTGTCCAAAGCTTTAGAAAGTGCAGTTCCCTCAACTAAAACTTTTTCCTTATTCCCAAACAAAGCTTTGGTAAACTCGGATGCAAAAACTTTCTCTTGCTTCCCGAAACTGGCTATGTTGCCAAATATAAATTTTGCCCGCTTTAGCTTTGCAGGCGCAGTTATTATAGACAAACTCCAAAACTCCTCACAATAACAGTCTAACTCTTGACTGTTAGGTAGATTCACTGTCAGCAGTAATATTTTCCAATTCTTGTAACAAATCTTTACAAAAGCGATAAAGGGGCTAGGGGTTAGGGGTTAGGGCTTAAGGGTTAGGGGTTAGGGAAGAGGGGAAGAGGGGAAAAGGGGGAAAAGGGGAAAAGGGGGAAAAGGGGAAGAGGGGAAGAGGGGAAAAGGGGAAAAGGGGAAAAGGGGAAAAGGGGGAAAGGGAAAAGGAAATAGGGAACAAATTTATTCTCCCACTCCCCCACTCCCCCACTCCCCCC
>NZ_JACJPW010000187.1 GCF_014696265.1 Aerosakkonema funiforme FACHB-1375
TAATTGTGCCGATGCACGATATGCCTACGGCACGCTGTGCGAAGGCACTCCTGCAAGTGCCTTAACAAAAGTTCATACAGTGTCGATTACTTTTGTCCGACTACTTAGGCTCAAGCAACTATCGCACAGTTCTCTCACCGAAATAGGCATCAGGATTAGCTCTTCCTTGCCAGCTTCGACTTTGGAAAGGTCAAGAATATCGTTAATCAGCGACAAAAGATGTTGGCCACTACTGTGAATGTAGTTGACATATTCCTTCTGTTTGGCATTGAGAGAACCAAAAATTTGTTGATCCAGCAGTTGCGACAAACCTAGAATAGCGTTGAGAGGAGTTCGCAATTCGTGGCTCATGTTAGCTAAAAATTCGGTTTTAGAATCACTTGCGGCTTCGGCAGCTTCTTTAGCTTGACGCAGTTCCAGTTCTGTCTGCTTGCGCTGGGTAATATCGCGGACTATACTTACAACTTCTTCTTCGCCGCTGACAACTAACCGAGCTTCGTAATGGCGCTCCATACCAGTAATGGCTAATTGATATTCAAAAATTTGTATAGTTTTAGTTTGTAAGGCTTGCTCCAGGTAGTGCATAATCTGCTGACTTAACTCAGCTGGGAGGACTTCCTGCACTTTTCTACCTAAAAACTGACTTGGATGTGCGTAGAGCAGATCTTCTTTGTTGGCTTTGCAGTCTATCAGAGTCCCATCTTTGGCGATGCAAAACATTAAATCTGGTATCGCATCCAGAAGAGCGCGATTTCTGACTTCGCTTTGTCGGAGTGATGCTTCTTGGCGTTTGCGTGCGGTGATGTCGCGCTTAATTCCGAAATAGCATACGGTTTGGCCTCCATCATTACGGACTGCAAAGGAGGAAAATTCGATGTACAATAGTTCTCCACTTTTGCTACGGCAGGTGATTTCCGCACAGTAATTGCCCTGCTTTTCCACCTCCGGTAAGAAGAAGGAGCAAAAATCGCCGTCGGTGTGAATGGCTAGTGTTTTGCCCTGCAACTCCTCATCGGTATAACCCAGTAGGTCTCTATGGGCCCAGTTCTGCTCGATGTAATATCCCTGCGTGTCGAGTATGGCGATCGCATCTTTGCTATTGGCGATAATTTCTCGGTAGAGGGTGAGCTTTTCCTCTGTCTGTTTGGGCGTCGTCATTTTCGGGGTAGTATCGATCGCCAATACCATTTGAATCACTCTATCTCTAATTCTTGCCCTATTGATACTCATTCACTCTTTTCACCCCAGGGAATACTGTATAACCTGCTGTTGCTGTATGCAGACCTTACCCCATATGGCGCAATTGAGTCTGTAGCACCTCCAGGGTAACAATTGTGCTATGAATAATTGCCAACCTTTCGTAACCGCGTACACACTTCTACAGGGTAAGGGGGTTCGAGAATAGATTAGTGCCAGATTCCCTACGGCGATTTTTCTGTAAATATTTCTTTATAAAAATTGTGACCTCACTATGTAACGCAAGGAGGATAACAGTTTTAAAGATTAACGCTACGTTAAAATTACTGCTCTAACTTAGCTACCGAGTCTTTCTATTTGACGAGAGAAGTGATAAAAATGACTGCTGCAAAAAATCTGAGAATTGTCTCTCTGATTCCCAGCGCCACAGAGATTGTCGCGCTGTTGGGCCTAACCGATTATCTGGTGGGGCGATCGCACGAATGCGATTATCCCCCAGAAATCAAAGATCGTCCTATTTGCACCCAAGCACGATTGAACTCTTCTAAACCCAGTGCCGAAATTCATCAGGACGTTACCAATCTTCTCCAAAACGCCCTCAGCATCTATGAAATTAAACTTGAGCTCATAGAACAGTTACAACCGACACACATCCTAACTCAAGACCAGTGCGATGTTTGTGCCGTTAGCTTATCACAAGTGGAAACAGCTCTCGCCTCACTCACCCACAGCCAACCCCACATTATTTCTTTACAGCCCACTGTTCTAGCTGATATTTGGGCAGACATCCAAATGGTTGCCCAAACGCTAGATGTGGAAACTCCCACTTCATTATCAGATTTACAATCTCGCGTCAAAATTTGCGAGCAAAAAACTCTTTCAAGTATTGATACAAAGCTTCCCACTGTTGCCTGCATCGAGTGGACAGATCCCCTAATGGCTGCCGGTAATTGGATTCCAGAACTGGTGAAGTTAGCAGGCGGTCAGCCTCTTGTTGGCGTACCGGGTCAGCCTGCCCCTCAATTACAGTGGGAATCTTTGATAACAGCTAATCCAGATGTAATTATTTTCATGCCTTGCGGCTTTGATTTACAGCGTACTCGGCAAGAAGCTTCTATGTTAGCCCAGCGTCCTGATTGGCAGAATTTGCAAGCCGTAAAAAGTGGCAAAGTCTACATCACTGATGGCAATTCCTACTTCAATCGTCCTGGGCCGAGATTGGCTGATTCTGTAGAAATTTTGGCAGAAATTCTGCATCCCGAAACAGTGCAATATGGCTACCAAGGCAAAGCCTGGGAACCTTTATAAACATAGATAATTGCTAATAGTTAATAGCTAATACTTATGGTAATTAGTGATTAGCTATTAGCCAAAGTGAAACTAAATCGTTTCATCTTCATCTACAAATAATACCAGAGAGAAAAGTGGCAATACTACCACAAGCAATAAAGGTATCAACGCGATCGACTTCCCGACTCTGTGGATAGCTACCTTGCCATTCTGAATAAACTGCTGCCACTCATTAAGAAATTTTTTGACAGCTGAATAGTTTAGATATTCTTTGCCGCTAATCGGTTGATGTAGCCTTAGCACGGCATCTCACCTCCTGCCATGCGTTACATAAAAATTGCTCCTTAGTTACTATGATTACTCTTTTAATAGGTAAAACCTATGAATGATACTAAACTCAACAAAAGTATAACAAAAAATACAAATATTTCATGATTTTTACAGGTTTCTAACTAGGCAGACATAATTAAATTTAGGGTGGGCAATGTCCACCCTACAAATCATCTTTGGTTTATTTTGCGCCCACTCAGTTCGCAGATTTTTAAAGATGATGCGATCGAGCGAACAATTTCCAGCGTTTTATATGTGTTTGTTTTTCAGCTTAATCGAAAAGGTTTCAGCCAACCGCGATCGATCGCTACATCAAGAGTATATCGGGCGATCGCAAACAGTACAATACTCTCGACGGCCAAAACGCCGCAGGACCAAAACGCATTGTCAAAATTCAACCCTACGTCTGCTTGGGCTAATCCCCGCACCAGTCCAAACGCTAGCACTGCCCCTTCGCTAAGATGGGAATTGCGATCTTCGCGGATGATGTAGCGGTAGGTGATGCCGAAAAGGAAACCGCTGATAATAGCGATCGCCCCACTTAGCAACAGATTTGCTGCCGTCGAGATTTGCAAAGAAGCCAGTACCTCAAACTGCTTTGCCAAAACTAACTGATTTCCCAAGGTTGCGATTCCGTAAGCCAAAAAAAGCGACAAAGCAGCAAAGCTTCCCGCCTTGACAGATTCAATCCGTTCTGCTTGTAAGCCGTCCAATGTAAAACCTCATCACTTCCAAGTATGATAAGACTTGGTGTCATTTTGTCACATTCGATTTAACACAAGGCTATGGATATTCTCTCTCTAGGTTGGGTTGCCCTATTGGTTCTGTTTACCTACTCTATCTCGATGGTAGTTTGGGGCCGTAACGGCTTCTAGAAAAGTGGAAACAACAGCTCTTAACGTTCTGGCTTTAGTTGCCTTTGTGCTGCTAGTGGCAGTCTCAGGGGGAGTTTTGTACCTGACGGTGATGGAGTGGCGCGATCGCCGCCGTCAAGACAGCGATAAGCGCTCTACTCGTCGTCGCTAAGTCCTGTTTAGGGGTTAGGGTATAGGGGATAGGGGTTAGGGGAAAGAGGAAAGAGGAGCAATTTTGACTTTTGACTTTTGACTTTTGACTTCCCCATTCCCTAGCCTCTATCCCCAAGTCCCTTTTCCAAAGGCATTTGGGCGAAATGCTCTAATAGCAATCGGTGGATAAAAATATATCCACCGCCAACCTTTTGCAAAAAAATGCGCTCGGTTGCCCAGTCTAAAAAACGAGCGTAATTCCAAGGAATATATCCATTGCAGTAGAGGATGAACCGCAACATAAAATGCTTAACGCAGGCTTCTCCTCCTCCTGCTATGATGCCAAAACACAATCCGAAACTTCCCCAAAAAAAGAACGACCAATGTAATAGATTAGCCGCAATTCCCAAGACTAAAAATCCCAGCAACCCGAAGACGATCGCATTTTTTAGAGATTGTCTGATGCCTTGATTGGGTATTGTTATTCTCTCATCGATCGAGGGAGAAGTCAAGGCGCGAACCAATCCGTAAATCAGCCCCATATTCATGCCGAATACCATACCGCGAACTAATGAATGAAGTTGGCCATTGTTTAAATGCAGCGCCACAACTTGCCAGCGTTCTGGATTGAATATAAGCTCATAGGGTATTTTGAGTATAAATCCGGAGACTAAACCCAAAATTATGCCGCGAACAATAGTTTTTATCGCGTTTTTCCATGACCATTTCAAATTTTCCACTGGCGTGATGCGATCGATACCAAAAATTAACACAAAAATTACCGAAACTAAAATCAGCCAGAAGATTACTCGCTTAATTGGCAATAGCAACTGACCGATTGTCAGCCCTAAAATCACAAAAAGTATCAATAATCCGCCTAAATAAATTTGCTTTTGCAATTTGGTTTTTAACCATTTTGTTTGCATTCGCTCTATTAAAAATACTGTTTGCGATTCCTCTGACATTCTTTGCGCTAACCAAGTTAACCACTGCATCGCTTGGGCTTGGGAATATTGACGATCGTTGTGGCGACGAGCGAACATTCTGATGATATAATTATCGAACAAATGTTGGCGGCGTTCTTCCAAATTCATGCTGGGTAATTCGGTGATTGACATTCCCCGATAAGCGAGGGTGATAATGTTCAACATTAAAGGCGATCGCGCTAATTCTTGCAACTTCGTATCCGCTGCAAGTGCCGTATTTACTGCTGTTAAATCTTCACCCGCAGCAGCTAAATATTGATGGATTTGTGCCAGAGTCAGGGGTTGAATGAAAATGGCACCCTGACAGCGCAGGCGATAGGAAAGTGCTTCGTAATCTTGGATGCGAGAGCAAACTACGATTTCTGTTTGTCCGTGTGATTGCATAAATTCATTAATTGCTTGGACGCACAAATCGCGGCGATCGCTACTTACTTCATCCAAACCATCCAACATTAGCATTAACTGCCGATCTTTCACCCAAGCTTTACCGATTGGTTGGGAAACTTGATATTTTATATTCATTTCCCGCACTAACCAATTGGCGAAGGAAGCTACACAGTTTCCCTTTGTTAAACCTTGCTTTTCTTGCGACCAAGATGATAAATTAAATAAGACGGGAATGGGATGATCGAGATCTTGTTCGGCACGATTAATTAAATCGCGAGCGAGTTCCAAAAGTGTGGTTGTTTTGCCGCTACCCGGTTCGCCTAAAATGAGGAGCGATCGACCTTCTCCCAATTGGTCAAATTGCTGGATAACTTTGCTTTTTGGTGGTAAAATTTGCCTGGTTTGTGACGGCGTTTCCCATAGCATACCCCAAGGGCGATCGACTGCATCAAGGCGTTTTTCCAAACCCAATTCAATCAGCGCTTTACCGTGCAGCGAACTTTCCAGAACGCCTTTTATCCAGTAATTTTTGACTTTGTTGAGTAAAATCTGACGATTGCGATGTTCTTGTCGGCTATAGGTTACTTTGGGTGTGGATGTCTTGGGAACTGTACCGGGAAGTGTAACTGTTTCTGCCTCGGATTGACTGTATACTTTTGCCTGCAATGGTGGTAGAATAGGTGCAGGCTGAGTAGTTTGTGATTGGGGTAGCAGGCGATCGACAGGATGCAAAGCCAAGAGCATTTCTCTCGCAGTGGGATAGCGCTCTTGAGGATGCGATCGCACCGCTCGCTCTAACACTTCTGCTAAACTGGAACTAATCTGTCGATCGCTGTCATTAAAAATAGTTTCACCTGTTTTAAGATTTGTCTTTAAATCTTGGGGACGCTTACCAATCAACAAATAAATAGCAGTCATCCCCAAACTGTAGATATCGCTACCGTAGACAGGTTTACCCGCTGCTTGCTCAGGTGGCATATAACCGATTGTACCGACTGCAATAGAGCTAGTAACTTCCCCTAAAGAATCCAACCCAGCACACATCGTTTCTTTCGCAATCCCGAAATCAATTAAAACTGGTTTGCCATCCTTTTGTCGCAGAATGATATTGGCAGGTTTGAGATCGCGATGGATGATACCTCTGTTGTGAATATAATCGATAACTGGTAAAATATTTAATAGGATTTCCTTCACGACACTTTCGCTCAGCACTCCTTCCTCTTTGATCTTTTGATTGAGGGGAACTCCTTCAATCCACTCCTGAACTAAATAAAATTCTCCTGCTTCCGCAAAGTAAGCGTACAACTTAGGAATTTGCTCGTGTCCCTCCCCCAGTTGCTCCAAAATAGCCGCTTCCCGCTGAAATCGCTCCTTCACCAGTTCGTAAACCTGGGGGTTGTTGGCGACGGGTTTGAGCTGCTTGATTACACAAAGACGACGGGAAGGCATATGGGAGTCTTCCGCCAGAAAGGTTTCGCCAAAACCACCTTTTCCTAGCGCCCGAATAATACGGTAGCGGTTGTTCAGAAGCGCTGATGTCATCTAATTTCAAAGTACCAACTTATTTGCACGATCTACTGCTTCCAGTTTAATAATAATTTGCTTACACCCCGATTGCTGTCAGCAGTTTTGTTAATATAGTTATTTTGGACTTAATTATAGCAAATTGAAAATAATTAAATTTTGATTAGATATGTAAATATCTTCCGATATACTAGAGCAAAATAAATATCAAGACTAACTAAAAAAGCTTTTTATGTAAGCTGGCAAGGGAAATTTTGATGAAAAGTCCATTGGAATTTTTGGAGTCAACTCGCGATCGCATCCAGCAAAAGCTAGAAGCCAAATTCGGGCCAACAACAGTGGTGCGCGGCGCGGGCGTTCAGTTCAAGAGCAAAGAGAAAGCAACCCTGGAACGAATTGAACTAAAGCCGCCCTCAACTAAGGAAGTGCTGCTCAAAGCAACGTGCAGCCTAGTCAGCCCCGGAACAGAACGCGCCAGCTATCTGGATCTGCCCAATACCCTTGGTAATTTTCCCCGCATACCGGGCTACTGCTTTGTGGGTAGCGTGCTGATGTCGGGACGGGGAAGCAGCGTTCAGTCTGCCGATATGGTTGTGGCTTGGGCACCCCACGCCAGTCTAGCAGTTGTCCCAGATGAGAAAGTGATGCGCTTGCCAGAGGATGTACCTCCAGAAAGGGCTGTTTTCACCACCATTGGCGCGATCGCACTGCAAGGATTTCGCAGGGCCCACCCAGAGCCGGGAGAGTCCGTCGCCGTCCTGGGCGCGGGATTGATCGGACAGCTCACCCTCAGATTGGCAGCGATCGCAGGCGCTTATCCGATTATCGCCATCGCTCGCACCAAACAGCGTTTGGAAGCAGCGATGCGTAGCGGTGCAGACCTGACGATCGCCACCGCAGAAGACCCAGAAGCACTTGACAAAGTAGGTACAGATGTGGTAATAGAACTGACGGGAGTGCCAGAAGCGATCGGCGATGCCATCCGAGCAGTACGACCGGGCGGTCGCATCATTCTGGTAGGCAGCACCAGAGGCGTAACCGAAGACCCAAACTTGCTGACAGCGCTGCATCAAAAAGGAGCGGTACTGATAGGAGGACACTTCGCCACCAACCCCAAATCATCCACATTTCCAGGCTATCAATGGCCGATGCGAGGGGCAGAGTGGGGTGCAGTGCTGAACCTAATTGCAGATGGACGGCTGGCTGTTGACGATTTGATTACCGATCGAGTCGAACCGCCCAGTATTCCTCAAATGTATCAACAGCTGGCAAAAGAAGGCGATCGTTCGATCGGCGTACTGATCCGCTGGGACAAACCGGGAGACTGGACACCGCAGATCCTCACCCAGAGTTTAACAACATCGATCGTCGCCAAGTTACAGAAACAACCGGAACCGGCACCAGCACCCATTATTCCTGGGCCAAGAGCCGAAACCCCACCCCTGCGAATTGCAATGGTTGGTTGTGGCGAAATTGCCGTACAAAACTCCAAAGCCATCAAAGCCGCGCCGAATACCAGCATCGTTCACGCAATGGATCTCGATATCAAGCTGGCAAAGCGACTAGCTGCCCTGCACGAAGCACCCTACACCACCAATTTTGAAGAAGTATTAGCAAATAAAGAAGTAGAAACCGTTTTTCTAGCCGTTCCCCATCACCTGCACGCCCCAATGGCCATCCAAGCCATGAAAGCTGGCAAGCACGTCATCGTCGAAAAGCCGATGGCGAACAACGTCGCCGACTGCGAAAAAATGCTGGAAGTCGCACAGCAGACTGGGGCTATCCTCTCAGTTTGTTATTGCCAGCGATACAGTCCCCAGCTAATGCGGGCAAAAGAACTGATCGAAAAAGGCGCAGTTGGACGCATCTTAGGTACATCAATAACCTTCGGACAAGTTCGCAACGAATCCTACTGGACAGTTGGTTTTACCGGACGAGTAAAAACAGACTGGCGCGGTTCGCGGGAAAAAGCGGGAGGAGGCGTTTTAATTATGAATTTGTGCCACACTCTCGATTATTTCCGACATTTAACGGGATTGGAAGTCAAACATATTTTTGCAGAATATGCCACCCTTACCCACCCAGTTGAAGTAGAAGATATTGTATCGGCAACTTATCAGTATGAAGGTGGTGGTATTGGCACCCTTTGCGGTTCTACTCACGTTGTCGGTGCGCGGATGGATGAAGAGCGTGTGTGGGGTTCCGAGGGTCAAATTATCCTGCGCCCAATTCTGAAATTCTCCTCCCTACGAGCAGTTGATGGCTATAGCGCCAACCGTTGGCACGAAGTAAAAAACCTTCCCCCACCGATAGAACGCCAAATTTTTGTAGAGCGATTTGCCGAAGCAATTCGTGCTGGTAAAGAACCAGAAGTTTCTGGTAAAGATGGATTGGCGGTGCAGCGAATTATCGAAGCTGCTTACGCTTCCGCGCAAAAACGACAACCAATTGAAGTGGAGAATTTTAACAACGCATAGCAATGCTTGTAGGTTGGGTTGAGGAACGAAACCCAACTTGTGAGGACAGAAATCCTTGCGTTGAGCTTTGCAAAACCTACTCCCAAAATTCGCGATCTTATCTGCGTTTATCTGCGTTCATCTGTCTTCATCTGCGGTTAAATTTTAACTCATGATTCCCACAGACAATCCAGTCCACCAAAATGCCTGTAACCCTTGAACCGAGATAATGGTGGGCAGTGCCCACCCTACAAATTATCTTTGTTTGTACTACAACCGTAAACTCGTTATGGGTTTTATTGACTAAACCCGCTCCTACGACTTTTGGCTGGGTTCTCAAAATTTCATTGACGTTTTTAACATTTAGGAGAACAAAAATTTTGCTTTACACTCAGGAATCACCACATAAGATTGAAGATTCTCTTCGCGTTCGCTTGCGAGTTGTGCGAAGCCTTCTCGATTTGACAATTCCCCAATCAGAAGGGAATTCCCTATTACCAATTCCCGTTATCGGTCGCGTTATCGAGTCTACCGCACAAGGCGTCCCTGTCGATTCCCTCGTCTTAGCTCCTGGCAACAACGCTCCTGAATGTAGCGTATCGGCAGCAGCTTGTTTGCCATTAGAAGCGGGAACAGACGAAAATGACGCACTCTTGGCAGGTATTGCCGCACCCGCGTTAGCGGCAATGCGGCGAGTCAATTTTGAAATCGGAGTTCACGCCGTTGTTCTCGGTCTCAATTTATACGGTCTATTGCTAGTTTCTACGAGTCGGTTGGGAGGTGCGGGAAACCTCAGTGCTTTGGATGCCCGCGAATCGCGACGCGCCTATGCAGAAAAGCTCGGTGCTGGGCGGGTTGCTTCTCCAGAGGAACCGGGATGGCCGGAAGCTCTGGTTCAGGGCAGCAGTCGCGGTGGAGCGGATGTTGTATTTGTTACCGGAACCGAACCGGGACTGGTGGAAGCAATATTGCCGAAATGCCGCAAGGAAGCTCGCGTACTGGTGCTTGCTTCTATGCCTGCGGGTGCGATCGACCTGTATCATAGTATTCATTCTCCCGGTCGTACTCTTCTTGGGCCTCAACCGCAGACGGAACCGGGTCAGCAGTGGGTCACAGATGCAGGTCGTTTGCTGCGCCTCGCACAAGCAGGACGCTATCGCCCAGAGGGGATAATCGGCGAGCGAGTCAAGGCGTCGGAAGCTACTGCAAATAGCACTTCGTCAACTTCATTAACTGTCGTGCTTGACTGGGAAAGTTGAAAAGATTACCGAAATTAATGGGTCTAAAGCCTCCCCCTTCCAGGGGGACTTTTCTTGATTCGTGCTAGAATAATTTATGTCAGGCACAACAACGTAAAATGC
>NZ_JACJPW010000188.1 GCF_014696265.1 Aerosakkonema funiforme FACHB-1375
AAGCGAATCAAGCACAAAACGCTTGGTTAAGTGCGGAACCGCTCTTGTATGCGGCTTGGAGACAGGCGACCACGAAAATTAACTTGCGATTAGGAGGACAAGTTCCTTCTTCCTTTGGGAAATTCCCAGAGTCAGAGCGAGTCGCAGCGAAAGTTCAAAATGCCAACACTAAGAACTTGGATGTTGTACCAATTTGGGAGAGCCAAGTGGAGGTTTCATCGCATTTTGAACCCCCGTCCCTTTAGGGCTGGGGTGGCTTCAGAACTCTATCTCCAAATCAGGGATAAAATTCTTGTTTCGTTCGTCTGGATAACCTCTAGGATTACAAATTACTCGCGTGCTTCCGAGCAAATAATCATGTTGACAGTGGATGTGCCCGTGTATCCATAAAGAAATACTAGATTCTTCAACAAATTTATCAAGGTTTGAGGCATAAGCAGCACTGAGAATATCATCTCGATCGCACACAGCTAAAGAGCGTTTACTTGGTGCATGATGGGTAATTACCACTATTTTGTTATTTTGGTTGTTTAACAGTTCTTCACCCAACCAGCGTAATGACTTATTATGGATGATTGCCGTATCAATAGACCGTAGTTTGCGATAATCGGGACTGACTCGAATTTTCCTGTAATCAGTCATTATTCGGGTTGCTTCATACCCAGCAATTTTAGGATCGCCAAACAAGCTAAAATCTGTCCATAACGTGCAGCCCAAGAATTTAATGTCGTTAATTATCAAGCTGTCATTCTCCAAAATATGGATATTCGTGCCTTCTGCCGATCGTTTGAGATCGTCAATATGTTTTGGAAATGCCTTTCCGTAGTACTCATGGTTACCTAAAACATAAATTACAGGCAGATCTGGAAAGTAATGTTTAGCCCAATCTACACCTTTTTTACCAACGTGAATATCCCCAGCTAGAATAATAACGTCTGCATTAGTTACCAAAGGGGTGAATTGCTCAAACTCTATATGTAAATCGCTGAGGATATGCAACTTCATTTTATTTCCTCTACCCCATTTCCATTCAAACTTTTATCTCGCCGATCGAATTCATCCAATAATTTAAAAAACGATTCAAAACCTGCCTTTTCATTAGCCAAATACAATTGTTGATATTTGCCGGATACCTATTAACTTTTTATCGCAGACAATATCTCGCTGTCCGTAGGCTCGACCGATCTTTTCCGATGGATATTCCCAGGCAGTCATTTGTCCCAATCTTAAGACATCATCTTTTATTCCAGTTCCCGAATACAAAGAAGGAACCCACAAATCGCCTTGAATTCCTCCTTTCATTTCGATGTATGCTGGCAACCAAATTGTATCTTGATAACCTTGTCTTTCTTGGAATTCAATTCGCTCGATCTGCTCAAAGGGAATCCAGAAATAGCCTTCGGGAATCACCGCTTCTAAAAAAGGCCCTAATACATCATCGGCATCGCGAATTTGCGTAAATTCTTCGCCATCCAAAATTCCCGATAATTTGGGAACTTCCTTCCAAGCTTCGTCGAGTAAAGCTTCCGCTTCTTCTATTCTCGATTCGCACAGCAGTCCCAAAGCATTGATAAATTTTGCACCGTAGGCGGGAGGTTCTTGCAAAGCTTGGGGTGCGCCTTGAAGTTGGCTCAAAAAATTGTAGCGCGATCGCTCGGCGTTGAGAATAGCGAAGTAGAACTCAGCAGCTTCCGATAATCTGGTATCTGCTAATGCTACATCGCGCAGTCGATCTTCTGCTGCATCGAAATCTTCCGCCAGCACAAGCAGTTCAAATAGAAGAAAGCTAAGGGAAGCGTTTTGAGAGTCTTCTGACACATCCCGGTAAGCTTGTGCGATCGCTTCTGTTAAATTACCTTGAATCAGCCAATCTTCGGTTTTCATTTATACTTAGTCCCCTTTGATAAAAAAAGCCTGACAGATATGTCAGGCAGTTTCTAACTTTCAGTAATTATGCTTCGCTGTTTAGTTTTGCGGAAAGCTGCTGACTGCTTGCACATTCATGCTAACTGCTGGTGCGGAAACAGGTGCGATCGCTTGTTGCAGGATCGGGGTACCCACAACCGAACTGTTAGCCAGCGTAAACAGCGGATTAGACAGAATTCCCGCCAACGAGGTAGCCAATAACATCACCACCAAACCCACTTGCAAAGGCCGCATACCGGGCAAATTCCAGCGAATTTCTGGATAATTCTGCACAGTTTCCGACATTTCTTGCGGTTCTTTCACTACCATCATCTTGACAACGCGGATGTAGTAGTAAATCGAGATAACGCTAGTCACTAACGCCAGCAACACCAAACCGTAAAGTCCAGCTTGCCAACCTGCCCAGAATAGATAAATTTTGCCAAAGAAACCGGCCAAAGGCGGAATTCCTCCCAAGGAAAGCAGACAAATGCTGAGTCCCAAAGTGAGGAGGGGGTCTTTTTGATACAAACCGGAGTACTCGCTAATTTGGTCAGTTCCCGTCCGCAGGGTGAACAAAATCACGCAGATGAAACCGCCCAAGTTCATGAACAGGTAAATCAGCATATAAAAGATCATGCTGGCATAACCTGCTTGAGTACCTGCAATCAAACCGATCATCACGAAACCGGCTTGCCCGATCGAAGAGTAAGCCAGCAGCCGTTTCATGCTAGTTTGGGCGAGGGCGACTACGTTACCCAAAACCATGCTGAGAATGGCGAGGGCGGTGAAGACAAATCGCCACTGATCGGTTACTAAGGGGAAAGCAGTTACCAGTAAGCGGATCGCAAGGGCGAAACCAGCTGCTTTGGAACCCACGGAAAGGAAGGCTACAACTGGAGTAGGCGAACCTTCGTAAACGTCAGGCGTCCACTGGTGGAAAGGTACGGCGGAGATTTTGAAGGCGATACCTGCGATCGCAAATACCAAGGCAATTACCAAACCTAAAGATTGACCGCTATCGCCTATACCGGATGCGATCGCACTCAAACGAGTTTCCCCACCCGACAAACCGTACAGCAAAGATATGCCGTACAGGAATATCGCCGAACTCGAAGCCCCAATCAACAGGTATTTCAACGCCGCTTCGTTAGAGCGAGGGTCGCGTTTGGTGTAACCTGTGAGCAGGTAAGAGGAAATACTGAGGGTTTCCAGCGCGATAAATATCGTTACCAGTTCGTCCGCCCCACAGAGGAACATACCGCCCAGCGTCGCGGTTAGCAAAATGGCGATAAATTCCCCCAAGGAAGTGCCAGATTGTTCCACGTAGCGGATGGACATCAAAATTGTCACCGCCGCCGATAAGGCAACGATACCGCGAAACACGATACTGAGGGCATCGCCGTTAAACTCACCCAGAAATGCGATGGGGTTATTGCTACCCCATTGAAAGTACAGGGCGAGGATGGAGGCGAAAAGTCCTGCGATCGCTAAATAGGGTGTCCAGCGTGCAGAAGTCCGCCCCACAATTAAGTCACCAATCAAGACCGCAATGAGGGTGATGATGACAATACCCTCTGGCCATATTGTGCCAGCATTTAGCTGGGCTGCTAGTTCAGCAAAACTCATAGATTGTATAACGATCGGCGATTAGGCATGGAAACAGGGACTTTTAACATTATTGAATATTATTACGTTTCCGGGTGTTTGTACTGCGATCTCCCCAATGCTTCTACGATCGCCAATTATCCAGTTTTAAACTGTAACCCAATCCTTGAATCCGCTGATAGTGCGATAAATTGCCCGTCACTAAAGTTAAATCGTTTTGTAGAGCAGTAGCAGTAATTATCGCATCAGCCAGACCAATTGGTTGTCCCGTTCTTTCCAAATCTCCGTAAATCCTTCCTGCCATTTCCGCAATCTGAGTTTCCACTATCAACACTTCCGCACTAGCAATAGCCGCCAAAAACTGCTGAATTCGGTCTTCCCGTTGAAGCTTAAGCCATCCTTTAACAACCTCAGTCACTTTGATGACAGAAATAGTGTACTGTCCAAATACATTCAGATAAGCGGTAGCTTTGGCTAAGACGCCCTGATTAATACGCTTGCGGCTTTCAGAAAAAATATCCGTGTCAAGTAGTGCTTTGTCCAAATTTTTGATTTAATGGATGTGCCGATCGATCTTTCATAATATCACCCATTATCTCATCAACCAATTCAGGTTCATCTTCCCACCCCCCCAGCAAAGGATACTTGTCCACTTCCGCCACAGCCATTTGCCTAACGGCTTCTACAATCAACTCGTCTTTTGTACAGTTGTGTACCTTTGACAACCAATTTACACGCGCCAGAGTTGCTTCGTCGATATCGAGTTCAATTTTTGCCATTTTGCTTACCCTTTGCTATCCCAATCCGAGGCAATTTTAGCTTACTTCAGAGGGTAACGCACCCTATTATACTTATGTTTGTACTGCAAATTCCTCTGGGTCGATTCCCCAATTTACCCATCGGATCGCCTCTCTAGCCGATCGCATCTTCGGCGGTACTCGCAAAGCGTAAATTTGTCCTGTACTCGGACAGGTCATTTTTAATAAAAAAATACCATCGTATTCAAAATAATGATGTAATTTCAATAGAGTGTATTCCTGCCAAGAATCTATTTCATTAACTCGCAACTCTTGACACATTTTTGCATAACCAATTCCTGGCATTAACACTCGTCTGACTTCAACGTTTCCTTCTTGTAACAGCCATTGGGCTTGCCACTGATGCGGGTGCAGTTTCCCATATTTTTCAGGTAACATTACACCGCGATAAAAGTACAAACTATATCCATCCGCAAACTCAATTGCTGCTTCTCCTTCTGCGTGGAGGCGATTTTGATTATCGAAGGATACTTTTATGGGTCGTTCCCAGACAATATCGGTCTTTTCAAAATCCCACCAGCGCCAATGGCTTAATAGCTGACGAAATGCTCCTTCTTGCTTTTGCTCACAAAGGAAATTTAGGATGGAAATAGAAGCAACAGCTTCCCTCGCTGATTTAAAGTCGTGAGGCAACTCTAAAAATTCAATTTTTCCAGTGCTAGGAGAGGTTTTTCTTAAAAGGTCAATTTTTTGGTAATTTATCTTCACATTTAAGATGGTGTATTCCAGCCAATTATCTATTTCCGTAGCAGGCCATCTTTCGCATATTCGTGCGTAGCCAATACCCTGTATCAGCGCTCGACGAATCTCGTTTTCTTCCTCCTCTAAAAGCCATTCAGTTTGCCACTGATGCGGGTACAATTTTCCGTATTTTTCAGGTAAGGTTACGCCGCGATAAGAGTATAAGTTGTATCCATCAGCATACTCGATGGCTGGTTCTCCTTCTGCATGAAGAAGATTTCGATCATCTAAAGATAGTTTGATGGGTCGATCGCACAAAATTGCTATATTTTTAAAGGGTGTAAACCACCCACAATCTTTAACTATCAACTGGAGCGCTTCCCATTTAGCGCGATCGCAAGTGCAATTCAAGACAGAGATACAAAAGTCATAAAAACAGATAGAACCAGCCAATGTTTCTGGTGTGATAGAGAGTTTCAATACCTCTTCTAGCGGAGTACGTTCTGTACTGATATTCATTTCCGAGCGGTTTATCTGTTCGCTCGTATATAAATACTCTCTACTGTACAATTGGCTTTCCATTTGATTGTAGAGTTGCCGCTCTATTTGAAACAAATTTTTACTTACTTCATATCTTAACTCTCTCTCAAGTAGCCTATATAATTCTCTTCCTACTTGCTTCTCTATCTGTCCTTTTAAAACGATCCACAATTGCCTAATCAAAGGGCTGCGTCTCGACATTTCCTCCATATACTGTTTGTGCAGTAGAGTTTTTACTCCTTTTTTCGAGAGATTTTGCAGCCTAGAGTCTAACTTACCAAAACCTTCGTAAGGACTATCGTAAAACATCAAACGAGGTTTATACAAACCAATTGCCGCGTATGCTGCATCTATTGCTTCTGCGGCTTTTTCGCGGTCAATTGGTTCCGTGTAAATAGCTATTTTTCGCCACTTTTCCACATAAACTGGAATTAGCGCCTCTTGCTCTGGTGTCAGTTCGGTTATTTTGCTTTTCGACATTTCAGGTTTCCACTGAAAATTTCTCTGGTGTAATTCCCCAATTCACCCAGCGAATTGCTTCTTTCGCCGATTCAAAGTTAGGAGGTACGCGCAATGTATGAATCATTCCCGTACTCGGACAGGTCATTTTTAGCAAATAAATTGGTTCCACATCGATATTATTATCAATTTTTAGTAAAGTATATTCTCGCCAATCATCCAATTTAGTAAATTCCAACTCTTGACTAATTCTGCCGTAACCTATCCCTTGAATCAGCACGCGCCGAATTTCGGCATTTTCCTCAGATAATAGCCATTCAGCTTGCCATTGATGGGGGTGCAAAACGCCGTATTTTTCAGGTAAAGTTACACCGTGATGGGAGTATAAGCAATAACCATCGCCAAACTGTACGGCGGGTTCTCCTTCTGCATGGAGACGATTTTGATTATCAAAATATAATTTTATCGGTCGATCGCTCAAAATGCAAATATCTTCCCACAGGTAAATCCAACTACAATGCTTCACCAAAGATTGAAATACCGACCAAATATTTTCTGCGCGATCGCACCTTAATATCGAAATACAAAATTCCAGCCAACTCGCCTCACTTACCCATAATTGCGGCTCTATGCAGTTGACAAATTGGCTATTTATATGCTTTTGCAGTTGACTGCGTAATTGGTCGTGCATTCGACTCCCCAGTCCGGGCTCAAGTTTGTGCCATAACTGATTGCTCGTGCGTTCACCTATTTGCAGTCTCAGTTGCAGTCGTAGCGGTCGGTACAAATAATTTATAACTTCAATACTCGAAAGCGCCTTATCAGTTTTGGGGGCAATTTTCATTGCCGCATAAGGACTTTCGCAGAAAACTATTTTAGGTTCCTTTTTCCCCATCAGCTCGTAGACCGATCGCACCGCTGCTGCGGCTTTTTTACGATCGAGCCGTTTGGTAGAAAGAGCGATCGCTCTCCACTTTTGGCGAATTATCGGAATCAAAGCTTCTTGCTCTAGGGTAAGCTTCTCAATCCTAGTTGGCGACATATGGCCAGACCTGCCCCAATATTTAATCACAATCAATTCATGTTTCCACAGAAAATTCTGCCGGGTCAATTCCCCAATTCACCCAGCCAATTGCTTCCCGTGCCGATCGCATATGCGGCGGTACGCGAGTGGCATGAATATATCCCGTGCTAGGGCAAGTCATTTTCAACAAATATATCGGCTCCACATCAACATCGCTATCAATTTTTAATAGAGTGTATTCCCGCCAAGAATCCAAATCTTGAGCTTGCAATTCTTGACAAATACGCCCGTAGCCAATCCCCTGAATCAACACACGCCTCAGTTCGGCGTTATTTTCTTCTAACAGCCATTCTGCTTGCCACTGGTGCGGGTAGATGCTGCCATACTTTTCCGGCAATCGCACACCGCGATAAGCATACACCCTGTATCCGTCGGCAAACTCAATTGCCGGTTCCCCTTCCGCGTGGAGGCGATTTTCGCTATCGTAACGCATCTGACGGGGACGATCGCAAACTAGACAAGCCCTCTCCAGGGGAAACACCCAACCGCAGTCTTGGACTAAAGATTGCAGCGCCGACCACTTTTGTCGATCGTAATCGCAATTGAGGACAGAAATGCAGAAATCGATCGTATCTATAGAAAGCGCCTGCATATTGCGAATTACACCGGACACAAGTGCCCATCCACTTGCTATTCCCAACAACGACGAGTGCCAATCTTGTTGCCATTGTTGGATTGCAGGTAAGTTTGCCAGCGGTTTCCACAGGGTTTCTTCCAATTGTCTGGAAAGCGGCTCACCCATCTGCATCCACAAAAAATCGCCAATTTGGGAGATAAACTCTCCACCTGGCTGTTCCAGCAGATGTTCCCGCATGGATGCTTGCTGTTGCTCCCACATTTGCTGGAGCAGTCTATCCTGCCACTCCAGCCAGAGCTGTCCCAGCAATTCATCTTGTCTGGGAATCACAAAATCTGGCAATGCCAACAGCAACAGAGAAAAGCGATCGTGAGATGATTCGGATTGCAATTTCTGCCAAAGTTCCGCTTGGATCTGATGCTGAATGCGATCGCACAGTTGCGTTGGCAACCACGTCAACAAAGGAGCCCCGAATTCCTGCGCTAATTGATGAGCAGATTTTTCCCCCACCAATTCCCCAAGTGCGGCGGGACTTGACAAAAAGCGAATTTCGGGCTCTGGTTTGCCCATTGCTGCATAGGCAGCTTTGACTGAATGGGCAGCTTTTTGGCGATCGATCGGCTCAGTGGAAAGGTCAATACCTCTCCACTTATGCCGATAAACAGGAATCAAAGCTTCTTGCTCTGGAGTCAGCTTCTCAACTTTAGTCGGCGACATACCGCCATCCCGCTGGTTCGTATTCCCGCTGAATCCTCACCATCCAGTTACCTTGGGGAATGGAAATCTGCTTATGCTCTTCGTGAGTTAAGATTGCTTCTTTGGAAAGCACGCGCAGATAAAGAGTACCATCCCGCTCTAATAACTCAGCTTCTCCCTTGCTAATGCGGTGAGCGTGTCCCGTCACCTCACCCTCTGCCAACGTTAAGTGAGGTAGTTTTTTCCCTTCAGCTTGCTGCGCTGGCAGTAAAATCACATCGCCTTGTCGAATCGGTTGCATTGGCTCTCTCCCAAAACACATCAAAGTTTGGATACAGCTGGCTGTTCCTTCTACCCAGTCGGCAGTTCTCCGCTAGATAAAAATTTAGTTTGACTTATCAATGATTATACGCTATGATTCCGACCCTTCCCAAATCACCTTTTTGCTTGATTTTAGCGGGTGCGGTCATACAACCGTTGTCAGCCGATACCAAATCCGGGTCTGCTACCCCCTTTTCCCCCTTCCCCAAAAATAACGGAAGCAGATTTGGTATGAGTGAGGTACGGAGAGCGGCTTATATCGGTAAATACGTACCTAAGTATTAAGAATCATAAAGTATTTACGAACTGTTTCAAGACTTCTTGACACTTTTGTGAAGTCTCAGTTAAGTTGGATTCGTAATTTTACATACCCATAAAAATTTCAGTAAAAATCTAGTTCTAGGGATACGTATTTTTAAGGGTATGTAGAAGCGAGAGAACCAATCTGCTCGCCAAATCGAAAACTTACAGGCACTAATTCCCTGCCGCCAACAGCGGCAAAAGAGCATTCTTTGAGCGACTAGACAGCTAATTATCAAAGGTTACTTTGATATGTATGGCTTGTTTGCTTAGATTGCTGCCACAGATGAGAGCTACCAGCAGGACGTAGAAATCTGCGATCAATCCTAATGTCGAGCGACGATCGCAATCGGCAATTTGCGATTATCGAAATTACACTTATGGCTGGAATTTCGCACCTAATAATTTCAAAATTTGGCTTTTTAAAACCTGAAAAGCTTATCCAAAAGCTATTTTTCTAAAAGCGGTTGGGTAGGTAAGGTTTTGATGCCGCACGAGCTGATGATGGGGGTTACAACCGTCAGTACAGCGATGTGTTCATGCACATCAAGCATTAAAAAAGTGAGTACTTGGTTTGAGCAATATGCAGAATTACCTGCGTAATTCTGTTTAATTGCCAAGTAAGCGCTCGGTTTTTTAGTGTTTTTCAACTGAAAACATATCAATGAAGAGGTCAAAAATGGAAACCGACAAGCTATCTAATCAAGACATTTTGAATTCCGATCTCCTCGACGAAGCTACATCTACTAAAAACGAAAACCAAAAGTCTGGATCTGGCTCCAGAGACGACGTATCAACCCCTCGCGAAGACTTGTTAACAGGTAAAACGCCAAACGATACCCGCTTTACAGGACTGAAATACGAATCGCTACCGAGGGAACTTTCCGAACAATTAAAATATGCAGTTATTCGGGCTTCCGATCTCACAAACTACACTCGCGAAGAACTGGCTGCAACTGACAAATGGATAGTAGGTTTATCAGACGTAGGAACTTCTCGGAACTTAGCACCCAGTCTGGGAGCCAAGCAAGTGCAATCTACCGGCTATATTCCCAATACTTACGTATGGCAATTTAGCGCACGAAGCGATGCCAATGCGATCGCCAAACAGTTACAATCCCTAGAAGGCGTTACCTTTTTCTATCCCTTAGTACCGCGCCAGCAGCAGACGCGCTCTGC
Source organism: Aerosakkonema funiforme FACHB-1375 (assembly GCF_014696265.1). GTDB lineage: Bacteria > Cyanobacteriota > Cyanobacteriia > Cyanobacteriales > Aerosakkonemataceae > Aerosakkonema > Aerosakkonema funiforme_A. The sequence continues at coordinate 10,169 of NZ_JACJPW010000188.1, forward strand.
CGACAGCAAAGAAACCAAAGACCCGCGCTTCATTCCCAACGATCCCCTCTTCACCCAGCAGTGGCACCTGAAGAACACCGGTCAAACTGGCGGTACTCCCGGAGCAGATGCAAACGTAGAAACAGCTTGGAACACAGTCAAAGGAGAAGGTGCGGTCATCGGTATTGTGGATGATGGATTGCAATACACCCACCCAGATCTAAACCCCCAGTACCAAGCAGCCTACAGCTACGACTTCAACTTTAACGACCCCGATCCTTCACCTGAACCGTGCAGGAAGCCCCTGGCTTTAGACATGGGGATGAATGCACCTGGCGATTTTAATCGCCGTCAAGTACCGGGCTTCCACTTCTGATTTTCAATATA
>NZ_JACJPW010000189.1 GCF_014696265.1 Aerosakkonema funiforme FACHB-1375
AGGTAAGTAAAAATACTAATAGGAGTTTAGACTAACCGCGCCCTAAAGCGCGGTTAGTCTAAACTCCAGTTGTGATGACTGCTTTTTCATTGCAGTTAATTTTTAAATTTTCCATAAAGTTGGGCTGACTACAGAACAACCCCGATCCCCAAACACAAAACTTCGTGGTAGTCTGTTGCAGTTACAACTTGAAGAAATAAACACGGAACGAGTACGAGTTAAGAGGGAAATTCTACCGACGGGTGCTACCCCGTGCCTGACAAGGCAACATCAGTAGCAATCTCAACCTCGATTCCAGACAAGCCTATGAATGTAAAACTTTGCAGTAGCCTTATAGTCACCTTGCTCACAACTGGGTTGAGTACAATATCATCCTGTCAAGCACAAGCTCCCAACGCACTGGAACAAGAAACCAAAGCAAGTCATTTGAGAGCTTCTACCTCAGCTTCACCCCAGGAGAGTACTCGCTCAGTACATGGAGTAAAAGTGGGATCGCAATCCGAGCGTAATAGCCAGACCGATATCCCACAAAATAAGGCTAACTCGCCAGATGCAGATCGACCTGAGCCCTTGGCAAATGCACAGTCTGTAGATACAGTCAAAGTGGGCGAGTATCGATTGCGCCAGGGTAACGAGACACAAGCAGATGCGATCGCCAAAGTCGAACCTCATATGTGGGCAGGGCGTCAGGCTGCAACCCTTTACCTTCGGAATATTCCAGTTATCACCTTTATTGGTTCGGCTTCAGATAGCACCAGCGATATTAAAGTAGGGAAAGCTGGAGATGGCAAAGACACTCCTAGTGCTGAAAATGAAGCCGAAGTTGTCGAACCGAGATCTTCTGCCAACCAAGGGCAAAATTTCAGCGAACAAAGGCGACCCGGGCAATCTGAGAGCGATCCGGTTTGGCGGGCTAGTGTATTAGCAGCAAAGCTAAACCAGCTCAATCGCGACAACGTAGATGCTAATACGATCGCAGTTGTCTGGAATGGTGAGGCCAATTCTGTCTCAACAAGTCTACCCTCTTCCAGAACAAGACGTAACTCACAGCAAGAATTTCAGTCTGCGACTCGTAATAGACAAATCGGTGAAAGCTACATCATCAAAGTAAATGAGGAACAATTAGTCCAGATAGATGCAGAGACCAGGCTTCCAGACAGCACAAATAACCTAGCCCAAGATGCACTCCAAGTAACCAATCGCCTCCGACGACTGATCGGCAACGCCCCACCCTTAAGAGATATTGCGGGCAGACCCACAGCAAAACCAATCCAAATAGCCTTAACTACAGCTCCCGTTTTATCCCGCCTCAGAGGTTTGGCTTCCTGGTATGGCCCCGGCTTTCACGGCAGACGGAGTGCCAACGGAGAGATTTTCAATCAAAATGCTCTAACTGCTGCCCATCGCACATTGCCTTTTGGAACGCAAGTCCGGGTAACAAACCTTAACAACGGTCTTTCTGTTATTGTGCGAATTAACGATCGCGGCCCTTATGCAGGAAGGCGGATTATTGACCTTTCAGCAGCAGCAGCAAGGGTTTTGGGAATGATGCAAACAGGGGTAGCGCCAGTGAGCTTAGAAGTTCTCGGCAAATCGCAAACTGTAGCTGTAGAGCAAAATTACAGCGCTTTGCGCTGTAGTGAGGTACACTAAATATTCTGTAGCGATTTGTAATAAATTGGTTTACTAATTGCTACTGTACCTCATAACAGCGCAAAGCGCTGTAATTTCAGATTTCAGATTTCAGATTTATACAAAGAAAGCAATCTTCCCTTTGAAATCTGAAATTTGCGAAGTTTCCTTCGCGCTTCGCTATAAACTACTATCCTGAGAGTTGCGTGGAAACCTGGGGTTACTCGTGTACTTATGTACGACAGTTGCTGCCCTGCGCTGCTATCTGCGTCTGTGGCAGATCGAACAACGCCCGATCGAGCCAGAAGTCGGCTTAGTTCCTACTATGGGAGCTTTGCATTCCGGTCATCTGGCACTCATCGAACGCGCTCGACAACAAAATGACTTTGTGATAGTCAGCATATTTGTCAATCCGTTACAATTTGGCCCAACAGAGGATTTTCAAAAATATCCCCGTCAAATAGAACAAGATCGACAACTTTGTCAAAAGGCTGGGGTAGATCTTATTTTTGCCCCTACGGCTATAGAGCTAGGACTTGTAACCGCGACTGAATCAGCCACAACCGCTGTTTTTCCACCACAATCAATGACCTCGGTCTTGTGCGGACGTTCCCGCATCGGTCACTTTCAAGGAGTTGCCACAATCGTTACCAAGTTGTTGAACTTGATACAGCCTACAAGGGCGTATTTCGGTCAGAAGGATGCTCAGCAGCTTGCTATTATTCGACGTGTGGTGGCCGATCTGAATATACCAGTAGAGATTGTGTCCTTTCCGACAGTGCGCGAGTCGTCGGGATTGGCGAAAAGCTCCCGCAATCAGTATTTAACCGCAGAGGAAAAAGAACAGGCATCAGTTTTGTATCGCAGTTTACGGCAAGCGGAACTTGCTTTTCAAGGAGGCGAGCGCTCGAGCGCTCGTTTGATTGCTGTAACTAAGCTAGAATTGGCAACGGTTCAAGCGATTGAGCCCGAATATATTGAGTTAGTAGATCCGACGACGCTGATGCCTTTACAACAAATTGAGGAGGTTGGACTTTTGGCCCTCGCTGCCAGGTTGGGCACTACCCGCCTCATTGACAACATTATTCTGAGAAACCGTCAGCCGATTGTGGCAATCGATGGCCCTGCTGGGGCGGGAAAATCTACCGTAGCCCGTCAGGTAGCGCAGGCTTTGAAGCTGCTATACCTGGATACGGGCGCTATGTATCGAGCGGTGACGTGGCTGGTTTTGGAATCTGGTATTTCTATAGAAGATGAACCAGCAATCGCCGAAATTGTCAGTAAGTGCGATATTGAATTGGGTATGGGGGATGAACCTCAAGCTCCTATTCGCGTATGGATAAATGGCCAAGAAGTAACGCAAGCCATACGCAGCCTAGAAATAACCTCTCACGTTTCTGCGATCGCTGCCCAGACTCCCGTCCGCCAAGAGCTAGTCAAACAGCAGCAGCGCTGGGGTGAGAAAGGAGGTATTGTGATTGAAGGTCGCGATATCGGCACTCATGTTTTCCCCGATGCCGAACTCAAAATCTTCTTGACTGCTTCGGTGCAAGAACGAGCCCGTCGCCGTCAACAAGATCTCAAAAATCGAGGTGAGGCAGATTTGAGTTTGGAACAGATGCAGCAAAACCTTTCCGAACGGGATTGGAAAGATAGCAACCGTAATATAGCGCCGTTACGAAAAGCACCTGATGCCATTGAAATCCAAACTGATGGTCTTAGTATCGCTGAAGTTACCGATCGCATTATTACCCTCTACCGGGAGAAAGTGGAAGGACAAAGCTCGACCTTGGCTAATTAATCCAAAACCTAGAGCTATGGTAACTGCTAATGGTTAATACCTCGAAATTCAGGTAATCAGCCATCAGCAGTTAATTTTTGCTAACGATAACTTCGATTCGCTTCCAGGCTCGCCCCCGTAAAATTTCAGCTTATAGATTGGCTGAGAATATTTGCAAACGATGACATCTCAAAATTTGGCATTTAAAGGAGCAATATTGCAAGCTGCGCCCAATTTCTCAGTATATCGGACAGGAGTCCAAGCAGACATCACGCGATCGAGTCTAACTGTATGTTTAAGAAGGTTTTGGTGTTCGTTACCCTAGTAGCGGCTGTTTGTAGTTTTGCGATCGGTCTTAACTTGTCTGTCAAAGAAGGTTCTCGCGAGACTGTGGTGATATCTGCTGTCGCGCCTGGGCGATTGCCAATAACTCAACAGCAAAATTTAGATTCAGAAGTTGTTCGGCAACAAAAAGTAATCCAAAACCTACAATTTCCGATCGTTCAACCTCACGTTCAAGTAGGAGCAGAGTCTCTTCCCTCCTACAATGAGGGAAAATATCCAGCAGACGAAGAAGGCAAAATTTTTACAGTTCCTACCCAGTTTCAAGGTAAAATGCTGGAAAAGATGCCAATTCTGGGTGAAAAGAAACTGATTGCCCTCACTTTTGATGATGGCCCTTGGCCTAAAACGACTTTGCAAGTGCTAGAAATTTTAAAGAAAAACAATATCAAAGCGACTTTTTTTTGGGTCGGTCGTTGCGTCAAATATTTTCCACAAATAGCCCAACAAGTAGTAAACGAAGGACACGCGATCGCTAACCACACTTGGAGTCATTCTTACCGAAAAATGAATCCCAGTCAAGCAGCTAAAGAAATAGAAGACACGGCAGAACTGATTTACAAAACAACAGGAGTAAAAACATTTTTATTTCGTCCTCCTGGCGGTCTGTTGAACAATGGGCCGGCAGATTATGCGAAGGAGAAAAACTATGCCATCGTCAAGTGGTCAAATGACCCGATGGATTATCGCCCACTGCCTGCGTACCAATTAGTCAAAAATGTACTTCGTAAAGCCAAATCCGGCGATATTGTATTATTGCACGATGGTGGCGGCAATCATTCGGCGACGGTGAAGGCTTTACCGGAAATAATTGATAAGTTAAAACAGCAAGGTTTTGAATTTGTCACCATCCCCGATCTTTTAGAAATGAAAGCTCAAGAAATGAACGAGGGAGAGTCACAATTGAAATTATTGCCCGTGCCCAATTCACTTCCCGATTAAATACATTTATCTCATCACCACAAAACGGGAGAGCCCAATCAACGATCGGAATTAGGTTTGATGGTCTGACATTTTCTGAGAAGTCGGGTTTGTTGAAGAAACCCGACTTCTATGTTGGCAATTAAACTTTCAAACTTTCCAGCGTTTCAACAGATGGATTTACCTCTGGAGAATCAGCTTCTGAAGGAGGCACAACTTGCCAGAATTTGGGTAAATATTCTGTCCATTTCTCCAGAATCGTCATAGCTTTTTGGCTACCAGTGCGATCGGCATGAGCTTGGATGAGTTCCTGCAATTGCGCTTCTCCTACGGGCGATATCACCCGTTGAAACTTGACAATTTCGGGGTTGACTTTTTGGGCGAAACTGTTATCTTCGTCGAGGAAGTAAGCCAGACCGCCTGTCATTCCAGCGCCCACGTTGCGACCGACTTTGCCGAGGACGACCACAATACCGCCAGTCATGTACTCGCAGCAGTGGTCGCCCGCGCCTTCAATGACTGCAATGCCTGCGGAGTTCCGGACTGCAAAGCGTTCGCCAGCTTGACCTTTGGCAAACAATGTGCCGCCAGTTGCACCGTACATACAGACGTTACCGACGATCGCTGCCCCGGATGGGTCGTAGGTGGCGTCGGTTGGTGGCTGGATGATAATTTCGCCTCCGTGCATACCTTTGCCTACATAGTCATTCGCTTCTCCTTCCAGACGCAAAGTCATGTTCGGTAGGTTGAATGCACCAAAGCTTTGCCCCACAGAACCGACAAAGTTGAGGGTAATTTGACCGCTAAACCCATTATTGCCGTATTGGGATGCGATCGCACCCGCGAGTCTCGCCCCAACGGTGCGGTCTGTATTCACCACCCGCAGTGTCTTGCTGTATTCGCCTCGATCGCGGATAGCGGCTTGAATCTGGGCGTCTTGCAACAGTTGGTCGTCCAAAACAACACCGTTGCTGTGAACGGCTTCGTGGTTTAACCAGTTACGATTCGATCGCGTATCCGGTAATTGCAGCAAACAATCCAGATTCAGGGATTGGGTTTTGGTTAACTGGATACTGTCTCTTGTTTTGAGCAAGTCAGCCCGTCCGATGACTTCTTGCAGCGATCGATACCCCAAACGCGCCAGAATACTCCGCACTTCTTCTGCTACAAAGTAGAAGAAATTAACGACGTGTGCAGGTATACCAGTAAACCGCTTCCGCAGCGCCTCTTGCTGCGTCGCCACTCCGACAGGGCAGTTATTTGTGTGGCAGATCCGCGCCATGATGCAGCCTTCCGCAATCATGGCGATCGAGCCGAAACCGTATTCTTCGCCGCCCATTAAGGCACCCATCACCACATCCCATCCGGTCTTGAAGCCGCCATCAACGCGGAGGATAACGCGATCGCGCAGTTGATTTTCCATCAGCACCCGATGTACTTCTGTCAATCCGAGTTCCCAGGGGGAACCTGCGTGTTTAATGGAACTCAGTGGCGATGCACCGGTACCGCCATCGTGACCGGAAATTTGGATAATATCTGCATTTGCCTTGGCCACACCAGCCGCTACAGTCCCGATGCCGATTTCTGCTACCAACTTCACCGATACAGGTGCTTTGGGATTGATTTGGTGCAGGTCAAAAATCAACTGCGCCAAATCTTCAATCGAATAAATGTCATGGTGAGGCGGCGGCGAAATCAAGGTTACTCCAGGTTTCGATCGCCGCAACATGGCAATGTAAGGACTCACCTTCTTCCCAGGTAATTGCCCCCCTTCACCCGGCTTCGCGCCTTGCGCCATCTTAATTTCGATTTGTTTGGCACTCATCAAGTACTCTGGCGTCACCCCAAAGCGACCCGACGCTACTTGTTTGATGGCGCTGGATGCGGTATCCCCATTCCGCAGACCTTTCATGTGTGGCAAGGTGGGGGAATAGCCGTTTTCATCCACATCATCCAGAACTTTGTAACGTACAGGATCTTCGCCACCTTCCCCGGAATTCGACTTACCGCCGATGCGGTTCATCGCGATCGCCAACACTTCGTGTGCTTCTGGAGACAAAGCACCCAGCGACATTCCCCCGGTGCAGAAACGTTTGGCAATCTCCTCGACCGACTCCACTTCCGACAAAGGTATCGGATCGCGATCGCTCTTAAATTCCAGCAAATCTCGCAGCGCAGTTACCGGACGCCCTTCCATATATTTCCGGTAAACTTCGTAATGGTCGGACGCGGGGGAATTTTGGATTTTGGATTTTTCTATATCCTCTGCTTTAAAAGCAGCAACAGCTTTATGCAGCGCCTTCGCCATTTCCGGACTGTTCATGTGGTATTCCCCACCCGGACGGTACTGAACAAATCCGAAGTTCTCTAACTTCTTAATTGTCAATTCCGGGAATGCTTTGGAGTGGAATGACAAAACTTCAGAAGCTAATTCCGCCACCGTCAAACCGCCAATGCGAGAAGCAGTACCTTTAAAGCCCAACTGCAACAAATCCCCACCAATACCTAGAGCCTCAAAAATTTGCGCCCCCTGGTAACTTGATAGCAGAGATATCCCCATTTTCGACAAAATCTTCAGCAGACCGTCTTCTACGGCTTTGCGATAGTTTGCTTCCGCCTTGATTAACGTAGATTGGGTAATTTTGCCCCTTTCCATCATCCCTTGCGTTTTGGGGTTATGCCACCAAGCCCGCACTGTTTCTAAGGCGAGGTAGGGACAGATGGCACTCGCGCCGTAGCCGATCGAACAAGCAAAGTGATGGGTACTCCAGCACTGTGCGGTTTCTACAATCAAACTGGCTTTCATCCGCAAACCTGACGCAATCAGGTGGTGGTGTACCGCCCCTACGGCCAAGAGAGGCGGAATGTAGGTCAGTTCTGCACTCAGTTTGCTAGATCTATCGCTCAATATCAAAATCTTTTTACCATTTCGCACTTCTTGTGCTGCTTTGGCACACAAAGATTTAACTGCTGCGGCTAAACCTTCTGGCCCTGTGGCGATTTCAAATAAAGTGGATAAGTCGGCGGTGGGAAATTCCGAAGCGCGAATCGCATCCAATTCTGTCTCGTTCAGTATCGGCGATTCCAACTTGAGCAAGTGGGCATATTCGGGCTTGGCTGCCAACAAATTACCCTTTTCGCCCAAATACATTTCCAGAGACATCACCAATTTTTCCCGCAGGGGGTCGATCGGCGGATTAGTCACTTGGGCAAACCGCTGCTTGAAATAGTCATACAGCAAATGCGGTCTGACTGAAAGCACTGCCAAAGGAATGTCATCTCCCATACAGAAAGTCGGTTCTTTCCCGGTAGATGCCATCTCCTCAATAATCATTTCCACATCTTCAATGGTGTAGCCAAAGGCAGTTTGATGGCGCAGTAAAGTAACGGCATCTGGTGAAGAAGTTTCTTTTGGAGATTGGGAACTTAGAGAAACGCGGGATTTCAACCATTCGCCATACGGCCTTAAAGAAGCCACGCGCTGTTTGATTTCCCAATTTTTGAGAATTTCGTGACTTTCCAGATCGACTGCGATCGCTTGACCCGGCCCAAGACGACCCTTTTCCACAATATCCCCCTCCGGGATATCCACCACCCCCGCTTCCGATGCCACTACAATATAACCATCGCGGGTAATCGAGTAACGCGCCGGACGCAAACCGTTGCGATCGAGCGTCGCCCCCACCTTCTTGCCATCACCGAACACCAGCAACGCCGGCCCGTCCCAAGCTTCCTGAATGCCGCTGTAATATTCGTAAAAATCGACAATTTCGGGATATTTATCCAAATCCGGCTGGTTTTTGTAAGCTTCCGGCACTAACATCATCAATCCTTCCAAAGGACTGCGCCCGGACTGCACGATTAATTCCAGGACATTATCCAAATTAGCCGAATCGCTATTTTCGGGATTGACGATCGGCTTGAGGTCATTTAACCTTTCGCCCCAAATTTCGTGGGACAAATCTGCTTCCCGCGCCACCATCCAGTTGATGTTGCCCAGAAGGGTATTGATTTCCCCATTGTGTCCCAAAAACCGCATCGGTTGTGCGAGCGGCCATTTAGGCATGGTATTGGTACTGAAGCGACGGTGATAAACGGCGAAACTACTCTGGTAAGCGGGATTTTTCAGATCGAGGTAAAAATCTCCCAACACAGCCGATCGCACCATCCCCTTGTAAACTATTGTGCGACTGGAAAACGAACAAACATAGAAATCCGTACTGATTCCCGAAAGCTTGTGACCTTCCAAGTTATCTGCTTTGAGCGTCTTCTCAATCCGTTTGCGAACGACAAACAAAGCCCGTTCTAAAGCATCCCCCCGCAATTCTTCACTTTTCACCAATACCTGTGCGATTTTCGGTTGATTTTCCCGCGCTTGAGTTCCCAGCAACTCTGGCTTAACGGGTACTTCCCGCCAACCCAGCAAAGCCAATCCTTCTTCGGCTAAAATACGCTCAACAATTTGGCGATCGCCAGCCGCCTTTGTGGCATCTTGGGGTAAAAACACCATCCCCACGCCAATCCCATCTGGAGATGGCATTTCCAACTTATTTTCTGCAAACCACTGACTCAATAACTCCCAAGGAATACCCGTCATCAAGCCAGCACCATCTCCGGAATCTCGGTCAGCACTGCAACCGCCTCTATGTTCCAGACAAGTAAGCGCAGCCAAAGATTTGGCAATTAACTCGTGGCTTTTCAAACCATCTTTATGGGCGATAAAGCCGACGCCACAAGCATCTCGTTCTTCTACCAACCATCTTTGGCCTCGATAACCGACAGCCGCGCTTTGGTTTTGGTGCGATCGGTTTTCTACTTCGTTTCGATCTACAGTCTTATTCATGGAATGATTCATGTTGGTTAAACTCAATAATTCAACAATTGACCAAAAGAATTTCAGATTTCAGATTTATTTAGATTTGAAATTTTAGAATCTGAAATTTGCGGAGTAGACACTTAGCACACTTGCGTCGCTACTTCTGTCAGGCTCTCCCATTGTTGTGGCGATCGTAAAAACTTATTTAATCGTAGGGTGGGTGACGCACGGGCGATAATTTAAGTATTTTCAAGCAATCATTAAGTTCCCGTGCCGTAATCCACCATTCCACATATCTGTAACATAGACAAACATTTTCCACCATAAACCCGAAAGACCCGGCACCCCTCCTCATCACTCTGCCACTTTCGCTTCTTATATCTGGTATGTTTTGATTCTTATAGGAGCGACGCATTTCAATCGAACACTCTGTTTCTTTTAATACGTTTATATGCTTCTTTTTGGGCTTTCAGATAAACCTCGCCCCAAAAACTTTCCCAATGATTTTAGGGTCAACCTCTTCTCTAAACCAAGTTGAGAAGGAGATTTAGGCAAGATAGCAGAATAAGATATTATACAAAATACGCTTCTCTTGGCAATCCCCAATTGGCAGGGTGTCTTTACACGCGATCTATAGCGTCCTATCTTGCTGTATGCTTACCCGCGAGATTCTTTTTTCCTGGCGGGGTAAGGAGTTAAGCCGATCCGATCGTACCGATCTCAGCTTTTGTGCAGTTGAAGCAAAATGGTGACAGCTTATCAAGTGAGTCTGCCATAAAATAGGCATTACTTTTTATTATGAGGCAGGGCCACAAAATAGATCGCGTATCAAGTCATGCTTTTTTGATAAAGGCGATCGAGCGAGGCATCTCATTAGTTGGCTCATGAAACAGCAATATTTTAAGTCGCCGCACTAGTCGCGTGCTGTCAGAGTAAGCTTCTAGTAGGAGTAAAACTGGACATTTCCGGACATTCCGTGACATAATTTCGGATGACTTGGCTCTTTGACTGGGCGACCCTGGATGGAACACATTGTA
>NZ_JACJPW010000190.1 GCF_014696265.1 Aerosakkonema funiforme FACHB-1375
TAATTGTGCCGATGCACGATATGCCTACGGCACGCTGTGCGAAGGCACTCCTGCAAGTGCCTTAACAAAAGTTCATACAGTGTCGATTACTTTTGTCCGACTACTTATTACTCAAGTTAGTGCCACTCAAGCTTATGCCATTGAAAGATTTGCCATTTACTATTTTGCTAAGTAAGGTTGTTGTATCCATTTTAACTTTCCTATAAATTTGTTAAAAGTTGTGGTATAAGTTTACACGGTAAAGGTGAAAAAATTGTGAAGATGAGACCTCACGAATACCCAACCTTTAAGCATCTGTAAATTACAGGTACAACAACTCAGTAAGAGGAAAATTTATTCTTATAGGCTGTGCAAGTAAAATAATATTTATTCATCGCTATTAATGGGTAATCTATGCCAGATGGTATGATTTTTATAAAAATGTATTAAATTGCGGATACAAGCAAAAAAGAAAGGAAAGTATGACAGCCAATAGCCACGAATTGTCGCTGTATTTTTGCTTTTGAAAGTATAAAAATAGCGGTGTGCGATCGCACTAACCGCCAAAAACGCTGTGTGCCCAGTCAAGGAGACTAGGCACACTAGAACGGAATTTTTGGATTTCTCAAGTGTCGATCGTCAAAAACTAGGACGAAGAATGAACAGTTCATTACTAAGGTGGACAGTTATTGCAGCTTTGATATGATGGCGACCGCATTATTTTGTCTTACCAGACTGTTGGTTTGGCATTGCTCTAACAAGAGCGTTTTGCCACGAATAATCGTATGCCTTTTCTTTTGCTGCAAGTAGGTCTTTGACGGGGGACACCAGGTCTTGACCTTGTGATTTGTGTTTCTTTGGTATCCAATCTAAAATTAACACGGTTCCGATAGCCTGAGAACACCTGTTTACTTAAATTTACGATGTTTTACACTACTTAATTTTACTTAGACATCAGTAATTTGCACTCCAAAATATTCTGACGGATCTGTTAGCTGCCGACAAAGATGCCCCCGCGTCCTCAACAAAATGTAAAAATTAGAATGTTGACGACACACTTTCATACAGACCAATGGCTTCCTCTCCCCAGTACCTCAGCGGTAACGAAATTAGGCAAACATTTCTTGACTTTTTTGCCCAGCGGGGGCATAAAATCCTGCCCAGCGCTTCCCTAGTGCCAGAAGACCCCACCGTACTGCTGACTATCGCTGGGATGCTGCCATTCAAACCGATATTCCTGGGACAGAGAACAGCAGAAGTTCCCCGCGCTACCACATCCCAAAAGTGTATCCGCACCAACGATATCGAGAACGTGGGACGCACGGTCAGACACCACACCTTCTTCGAGATGCTGGGTAACTTCAGCTTTGGAGACTATTTTAAAGAACAAGCGATCGCCTGGGCGTGGGAACTGTCAACCGAAACCTTTGGACTGCCCCCAGAACGCCTCATCGTCAGCGTTTTTGAGGAAGACGACGAAGCATTTGCCATCTGGAGAGACAAAATCGGCATTCCTCCCCATCGCATCAAACGCATGGGTAAAGACGATAACTTCTGGGTGTCTGGCCCTACCGGCCCCTGCGGCCCCTGTTCGGAAATGTACTACGATTTTCACCCCGAACTCGGCGACGACAACATCGATTTAGAAGATGGCAGCCGCTTCATCGAATACTACAACCTCGTGTTCATGCAGTACAACCGGGATGTAGAAGGCAATCTGACACCACTGCAAAGCAAGAACATCGATACCGGTATGGGATTGGAGAGAATGGCGCAAATCCTCCAAAAAGTGCCGAACAACTACGAAACAGACTTGATTTTCCCAATTATCAAAACTGCCGCTGAAATTGCGGGAATCGATTACACCCAAGCTGATGAGAAAACCAAAATTTCCCTGAAAGTAATTGGCGACCACGTTCGCGCAGTCGTTCATATGATAGCCGATGAAATTCGCGCCTCGAATATCGGTCGCGGTTATGTGTTGCGGCGATTAATTCGTCGCGTTGTTCGTCACGGCAGATTAATCGGAATTGAAGGAGAATTTATCACAAAAGTAGCAGAGAGTGCGATCGCACTTTCCGAAGCAGCTTATCCCAACGTGCGCCAACGGGAAGCGCAAATCAAAGCCGAACTGCAACGGGAAGAAAACCAATTCCTCAAAACCCTCGATCGCGGCGAAAAACTGCTTGCAGAAATTATCCAAAAAGCTCTTGTGGGACAGGCGTCTCGCCTGTCATCCTCCGGGCAAGATGCCCATCCCACAACAGAAATTTCCGGACGCGACGCCTTTACCCTATACGACACCTACGGCTTCCCCTTTGAACTAACTCAAGAAATTGCCGCCGAACAAGGATTGACTGTTGATACGGCTAGCTACGAAGCAGCAATGGAAGAACAGCAAACCCGTTCTAAAGAAGCCCACGAAACCATCGACTTAACCGTACAAGGTTCGCTGGATAAACTCGCCGAACATATCCACGCAACAGAATTTTTGGGTTACACTCAACCTCTCAGCCAAAGCATTGTCGAAGTCATTCTCGTCAACGGCAAATCAGTAGAAGCAGCGGAAGCGGGAACAGACTTACAAATCGTTCTCGACAAAACACCATTCTATGCAGAATCCGGCGGACAAATAGGCGATCGCGGTTACATCACTGGCGACGGTATCGTGGTCAGAATTGAAGATGTCAAGAAAGAATCGGATTTCTTCGTTCACTTCGGACGCATCGATCGCGGTACTTTGCGCGTAGGCGATCCCGTCACCGCTCAAATCGATCGCTCTTGTCGTCGTCGCGCTCAAGCCAATCATACCGCAACTCACTTATTGCAAGCGGCATTGAAAAAAATAGTCGATGATTCCATATCGCAAGCCGGTTCGTTAGTAGCGTTCGACAGACTGCGATTTGACTTCAACAGTCCCCGTGCTTTAACATCAGAAGAGGTGCAACAAATTGAAGAACAAGTTAATACCTGGATTGCCGAAGCACACGCTGGCAAAGTGGAAGTTTTACCGCTAGCAGAAGCAAAGGCAAAAGGTGCGATCGCGATGTTCGGGGAAAAATACGGCGACGAAGTGCGCGTGTTGGACTTCCCAGGCGTTTCGATGGAACTTTGCGGCGGAACTCACGTTAGCAACACCGCTGAAATAGGCGTTTTCAAAATAATTTCTGAGTCTGGTGTAGCTGCTGGAGTGCGACGCATTGAAGCCGTAGCGGGGCCATCAGTGCTTGACTATTTGAACGTGCGCGATAAAGTAGTCAAAGAGTTGAGCGGTAACCTGAAAGCGAAACCGGAAGAATTGCCCGATCGCATCAACAACCTGCAAAACGAACTGAAGTCAACTCAAAAACAACTAGAAGCGCTCAAAGCAGAACTCGCGATCGCAAAATCCGACCAATTGCTATCTCAAGCAGAGACAGTCGGCGATGGCAAAATCCTGGTTGCACAGTTGGGAGAAGTTGACGCCGAATCCCTCAAAACAGCAGCCGAAAGATTGCAGCAAAAATTGGGCAACGCTGCTGTAGTGCTAGCGTCAGTTCCCGAACCGCAAAAAGTGAATTTTGTAGCAGTTTTTAGCCCAGAAGTCAATAAAAAAGGGTTACAAGCTGGCAAATTTATTGGTGCGATCGCGAAAATTTGTGGCGGCGGCGGTGGCGGACGACCCAACTTAGCTCAAGCAGGCGGACGCGATGCGAGTAAATTAAAAGAAGCCTTGGAAACCGCTCGCACTCAGTTGCGGGAAGGTTTGCAGGCTTAAACTCTTTTTTGTTACTCTCGATCGAGAATTATCCAAAACTTTTCTGATTTTGAAGGATTGCGGCGATAAATACGCGATTAATTTCGCCGCAATCCTTCATGCTTTTTCTGTGACTAAAATTACCAAAGAGGTATGAGCCAACCTTTTCTGCTTCAGTTAGGATTTTTGTTGTTTGCGCTTCAGAACCGAACCAGTACCAAAAGCACCCAAAGCTAGTAAACTTAATGCCGAAGCTGGTTCGGGAACAGAAGCAGTTTCAACGCCCATCACAGCAATAGCATTAACATCGAAACCATCTCTGCCAGATCCGGCTGGTGATTTGTCAATCAGTTTGACATATTTATAAGTATTATTGTTGTTGATATTGAGAGTCGCACCGAGCGGATTCTTAAAAGCATTATCAGTAATATTCTTGATAGTGCCAATATCCAGCCAATTGCTACCGTTTAAGTCATTCCCAACAAAAACCTGCACCTGCTCATCATATTGTGATTGTTGGGTGTAATTTCCCCAAGTAGTCTCCCAGAGAGTAACTTGACCCGCAAAAAGCGTTCCGAAGCTAAATATAGCTTCCCCTTTAATACCCAAACTGAGGAAATCTTTATTGCTATTATTACTTTGGTCAATTTGGGGCGCACCTAAAGCATTATCAGTATCTGTTCTATAGGCATCCATCGGCGTGCCTTTGTTATTGTAAAACTCTACTTTCGTGGCGTAGGTTAAAGTTCCTGCCAGCGAAGGTAGGGCCGCTATCGATGTAACGATGAGAGAAATGGGGAGCGCAAAGGCTGCTTTAGTTGCTATCTTCATATATGTCATCTATCCCTGGAGGTACTTAAGCTCATCCTTTAGATAGTTCAATCCTGCCACCCGGCATCTGGGAGTGCCAAGGCTTTCTCGCGCATCTTTACAAACAAAATATAGTAGAAGCTTGTCTTATAAAAATTTGATGAAGCTACAATGTCAATGCTCTGGCCCGTCAAGCGGCTGGTCGTGAGAAACTCAAATGGAACTGAGATGCTATTGTCAGTCTGGCTAAACTCAGTGCAACATGGATGGGAACAACAACGGTAATGAACATTTTTTGCCATTACCGATCTCATCACCGATTATCTCGATCGCCAACCTCATGAAACTGCGTCAAAAAACACTGCTGATTATCAGTCTAACGCTTGCGGGGCTAGTTGGAGTTTTGTATGCCACTGCATCCTTCCTCCTCATGAGGCATATCTATGAATTAGAGAAAGAGTATACTAACCAAGGCGTGAAACGAGCTTTGGATGGCTTATCCGAAGATATTGGTGACGTAGACATTGCAGTTCGTCAGTGGGGCGTGTGGGACGAAACATACTCTTTTATGGAGAATAAAAATCCCCGTTATATCAAAGTCAATCTCGGCAATCAAACTTTTTCGGATTTTAGGCTCAACGTTACTGTACTAATCGATTCTTCCGGTCAAAAAATATTCAGCAAAGCCTTTGATTTCAAGCGTAAGAAAGCTATTCCCGTACCAAAAGCGCTAGAAGAACATCTGAAGTCAGAGACGCTTCTGCTACAACACGCTAACCCAAAAAGCAACCATACCGGAATTCTTCAATTACCAGAAGGTACACTCCTAATTGCCTCTCATCCGATCGTTACCAACAAATACACAGGCCCAATTCGCGGCACCGTCGTCATGGGACGCTACCTAGATGCCGAAGAAATTAAGCGTTTAGCCGCCCTCACCCAATTATCTTTGAGCGTTTATCCTTTAAACGATACTCGGCTACCCCCCAACTTACAGGAAGTGCATTCCGAATTAACAAGTAAAGAGGAAGAAATTAAAGCCAAAACTCAGCAAGTAACAGAAAAAGATCGCAATTCACCAATTGCCAACGATAACATTGTCGTGCGACATTTAAATGATAATTCAATTGCTGGATACACATTCCTCAAAAATATTTACGGCCAACCAGTTTTACTTTTAGAAGTCAAATTACATAGGTTTCTTTACAATCAAGGAAAAACAAGTTTAATTTTTCTGCTATTCTCCTTATTGGGAGTTGGCTTCGTCTTTGGCGTCGCCAATTTACTGCTGTTAGAAAAAATGGTTTTGTTGCGGTTAGCTCGTCTCAGCGATAACGTCAAAACTATTGGCGCTACAGGCGATCTTTCCATGCGCGTATCCAGCCAAGGCAAAGATGAATTATCCACTTTGGCAACAACAATAAATTGGATGTTAGCCGCGTTAGAATCTTCTTTAAAACAACTAAAAGCAGAACAAGAAAAATCCGAGCATTTGTTACTCAATATCTTACCACAACCAATTGCCGATCGCTTGAAACAAGAAGAATCGACTATTGCCGATAACTTCCCAGAAGTAACGGTGCTATTTGCCGATATCGTTGGCTTTACTAAGCTAGCAGCTCGCACATCGCCAGTAGAACTTGTTACATTACTTAACGAAATATTCTCGGCATTCGATCGACTGGTGGAAAAACATGGGTTAGAAAAAATTAAAACTATTGGGGACGCTTATATGGTAGTTGGAGGTCTTCCCATACCTCGCCAAGACCACGCCGAAGCAATAGCCAAAATGGCCCTTGATATGCAGTTAGAAATTAAGCAATTTAATGCACTCAACAATGTAGATTTCAGTATGCGAATCGGTATCAACACTGGGCCAGTTGTCGCCGGAGTAATTGGCATCAAAAAGTTTATTTACGATTTGTGGGGTGATACTGTTAACACTGCCAGCCGCATGGAATCTCACGGTTTGTCAGGCTGTATTCAGGTGACAGAGGCGACTTACAAGTGTTTAGATGACAAGTTTGAGTTTGAAAAACGCGGCCCAATTCAGGTAAAAGGTAAAGGCGAAATGACAACTTATCTGCTTATCGGCAACAAAAATTTTGAGACAGATTAAAATTATTGCAAATTTTCAATAGCAGATTTTAGATTTGTTTTTTTGACTCTTATTGCGAAGTATTATATGCTGTTTGATGCTACTAGCTATGATGCGATATTGTGTCCTGTTACATCGGTATTATATGAGTTATGGGAAAAATTGTCTGTTGCGATCGAGGGTTAAATTTTTACCGCAGATGTAGGCAGATAAACGCAGATAAGAGAGGGATTTTTTTAGGCAATTGATGCGATTCTTTTGGGTTGATGGGGTAAAATATTAATTTTTGTTATCAATTTGGGGCATGGTGGAATAGCACTAAGATAAGCTGGAGCTAGATCCCCGAGTTCTTGAAGAAGTCGGGGATCTGGGCAACAAATTTTGCTTACTCCCTTCCCGCCGTAAGATTATCGATCGCAAGTTACCTGTTGTTCTTTTCTCCCCCACTCCCCCGCTCCCCCACTCCCCCCTAATGCAATACATATTCTTTGAGCGGAAAGGGAGTAACTTAGTGGCATTCGGGCATAGTGCGTTAGGCACCCTCTGAAAGGGAGAGGGAGAGGGAGAGGGAAAATTGTAAATGATTGACTTTTGACTTTTGCTATACTTTCTCGCTATCGGGAATTGCCTCCTCTGGGTTTGTAGTGTCAGAGCAAGTACACTTAAACTCAACAAATATGAAGCTTTCTTGGCCAAAATCCTCAAAAAAAGCCTGGATTTTTGCTTTTTGGTTTTACTTCGCCATTTTAATGAGCATATCTATCTCTGCTTACCTGAAAATTCTGCCAGTCAAATCATCGACTATCCCGTTTTACGATACGATGGGGCATTTTATCTTATTAGGTTTGGCAGCTTTTTTTGGTCATTTAGCTTTAAACAAGCGAAAAATTAATTGCGGCAATATTTTCATACCCATTGCACCACTTCTGGTAGTAATATGTTGCTTTATTGATGAGTTACTTCAGACGCTCTCGCCATACCGAACTGCCAGTGTTTCCGATTTAGCGGCTGATTTTGTTGGGATTGCGGTTTTTTATTGGCTAGCGGAACGAGTAAAATTTAAACAATCCTCAAAGGAGCAAAAAATATGAAATGTCCTGCTTGTGAAAACAACTTAACTGAAATAGTAACTGAAGCTATAACGGTGGATGTGTGTGAAGGTGGGTGTGGCGGTATTTGGTTCGATCGCTTTGAACTTCATCATGTTGACGAACCAACTGAAACTATTGATGAAATCCTGCTCAACATTCACAAAAACGAACAGATTCAGGTTGATGACGCGAAAAAGCGACATTGCCCCAGATGTCAAAACATTGTGATGATGCGCCACTATTTTAGCGTCAAAAAAGAAGTGTTGGTTGATGAATGTCCTAAGTGCGGAGGTTATTGGCTAGATGCGGGTGAATTGCCTAAAATCCGTAATGAATTTAGTTCCGAAGCAGCCAGAGAAGCGGCGGCAGACGAATATTTTTCCCAGGTGTTTAAGCAGTATGGAATAGCAAAGGAAACGAAATAAAATAAACTGGGAGTCAAGCCGCGATCGGAGCCAGTCAATAGAAAGTTAAAATAGAAGCCGATTGTAGCAAAGGGCTAAATTAGTTACTTTATGACAACTGCTGCACCAGTTAAAACTCAGTACGAAGCCGTCATCGGTTTGGAAACCCACTGTCAGCTCAGTACCGACACCAAAATTTTCTGCAATTGCTCGACCGAATTTGGGACTCCCCCAAACGAAAACGTCTGTCCGATTTGCATGGGTATGCCGGGGGTGTTGCCAGTACTGAATCAAAAGGTACTGGAGTACGCCGTCAAAGCTGGCTTAGCCCTCAACTGTCAAATTGCACCATATAGCAAATTCGATCGCAAGCAGTACTTTTACCCCGATTTACCCAAAAATTACCAAATTTCTCAGTATGACCTGCCCATTGCCCAGCACGGGTGGCTGGAAATCGAATTAGTGGACGACGCGGGTAAAGCTACCCGCAAAAAAATCGGCATTACCCGCCTGCATATGGAGGAAGATGCGGGAAAATTAGTTCACGCAGGTAGCGATCGACTTTCCGGTTCCACCTACTCTCTGGTAGACTTCAATCGTACAGGCGTACCGTTAGTAGAAATTGTCTCCGAACCTGATATCCGTTCTGGACAAGAAGCAGCCGAATACGCTCAAGAACTGCGTCGCATCCTGCGTTATCTGGGAGTCAGCGACGGTAATATGCAGGAAGGTTCGCTGCGTTGCGACGTGAATATCTCCGTGCGTCCGGTGGGAGAAACAAAATTTGGCACTAAAGTTGAAATTAAAAACATGAACTCCTTCAGTGCGATTCAAAGAGCGATCGAATACGAAATCGATCGCCAAATCGCCGCACTGGAAGCCGGAGAGCGGATACTCCAAGAAACTCGGCTGTGGGAAGAAGGTAGCCAACGCACCATCAGTATGAGGAGTAAGGAAGGTTCCAGCGACTACCGCTACTTCCCCGAACCGGATTTAGCACCCATCGAAGTTTCCGCCGAACAGTTGGACAAGTGGAAATCGGAATTGCCAGAACTCCCGGCGTCCAAACGCCACCGCTACGAAAGCGAACTGGGCCTTTCCGCTTACGATGCGCGAGTACTGACAGACGATCGCACAGTCACCGAATATTTTGAAGCCACTGTTGCTGCTGGTGCTAATTCCAAGCAAGCCGCCAACTGGGTGATGGGCGATATCACCGCCTACCTGAACAACGAAAAACTCACCATCTCCCAAATCGCCCTCAAACCCGACACTCTCGGCGAATTGATTTCCCTGATCGAAGCCGGAACGATCAGCGGTAAGATTGCCAAAGAAATTTTACCCGAATTGCTGACAAAGGGCGGTTCGGCTAAAGATCTGGTCGAAAGCAAGGGATTAACCCAAATTTCCGACTCCAGCGCCCTGGAAACCATCATCGACGAAATCTTAGCCGCAAACCCCAAAGAGTTGGAACAGTACCGTAACGGTAAAACCAAGCTGCTGGGCTTCTTTGTCGGACAAGTGATGAAGAAAACCTCCGGTCGCGCCGACCCTGTGCTGACCAACCAACTGCTGGCCCAAAAGTTGAAAGCTTAATCGCAACTTGATAAAAAGTAGCGCTGCTTTACAAAAAAAATACAAATAGGGGGTGACACCCCTCACCCCCATCCTTTTATAATGGTGTATGTAGATGCACCCTGATGATCGGGAGAGTCGTCCATCCAAGCGACTCCCCTTTTTTTTTGGGAATAGGGGCTAGGGGTTAGGGGTTAGGGGTTAGGGGCTAGGGAAGAGAGGAAAATATTCATTCTTCCATTCCCCCACTCCCCCACTCCCCCGCTCCCCCGCTCCCCCTCTTTCCCCT
>NZ_JACJPW010000191.1 GCF_014696265.1 Aerosakkonema funiforme FACHB-1375
GCCGCCCAACAAAGTAAGGTTGGCTAAACCTGAACTAAACGCCTGTGGACAAGTTGCGTGCCGACACCCTTGGTAGAAACAGGAAGTAGACAGCGTTGTCCAATTATATCAGGCAATGTATAAGTTCTACGTAGCAGGTTAGTTCTTAGCGGTCAGCCCGAATACAACGGAGAATAGGGACACAAAAGTTTATTCCCATTCCCGATTCCCCATTCCCTATTCTCATTGGCATGGTTTGGTATCTCAAAAAACGAATTTCTCGTTTCCTTTCTCGATCGCCTTTGCGCTTCTATGGCAAAAAGCTGTGGCGCAAGCGCCGCCAACTCGCGATCGTAGCCATAATAGGCATATTGCTCTGGGTAGCAACTTCTTTCTTGAAAAAGGAGGAACAGCTGGTTTCGGCAAAACCGATGACAGTACTCGCCCAAGAGTTGCCGATTCCCCTTCCCAAAAAATCTTCGGGACAATATAAGTTGCTGGGACAGGGCGATCGCATCTCCCTCAACGGACAAACTTGGCCCGCTACTTGGAGTAAGTGGCAAATAGGAACAAATCGCAAGCCTCACATTGCGGTAACCGATGCCGGGTTAAAGCAAACAATGGGAGTAGAGTTGTTAAGTTCCTGGGATTTGACCAAGCAGGCAGTGCAGTGGTTTACCGATCCCTCCGCAGAACGGCTGACTTTTCCTACTTTACTCACAAACCAATACCGATATTTGGATATTACCGATTTTGCCGATCGCCTGGGTTGGCAAATGCTCTTTGATGGTACAACCCTGCGAATCAAGTCACCTACCGCTACAGTAACGAACATTCAGCAAGAACAGCCCAGTAAAAACGGCGAAGTTGCAGTACCGCATCGCATCATCTTGGATCTCGATCTTCCCACGCCCTGGCAAGTCAGCCAACAAGGTGCTGTTTTGAGTCTGCATATCGATGCAGCTGCTGCACCGGGACTGATGGAGCGTTATTATCCCAAACCTCCAGAAGCAACAACCGACGAGCAAGGATTCCCTTTACCATACGCTACAACAGAGCCCATCCCGCCGCCAAACCCCGGCCTGCCATTAAGAATCGAAACAAGCCAGAACAAAACCACCATCCGAGTTGATATCCCTCCAGGTCTGCATCCGCGCATCTGGAGTGTACCCGCTCCTTATCGCTTAGTCATAGACCTAGCTACTGATGAAGTCATCGTAGAACGAGACATTATTTGGGCGACCGGATTGCGCTACAGACAGCAGATGTTTAACTTGGGGTCGTCTCAGTTCCCAGTCATGTGGCTGGAGATCAATCCCCGCCAATCCATCATGTTAAGACCGATTTGGAGCAATCCCAATACTTTAGTGGGAATTACTCCCTTAGTTGAACAAGCCAAGCAATGGCAGGTGGCAGCTGCGATTAATGGTGGCTTTTTTAATCGCAACACCCAATTACCGTTGGGAGCAATTCGTCGTGATGGTTTATGGCTATCCAGTCCAATTCTAAACAGAGGTGCGATCGCCTGGAACGATAGCGGCGAAGTGAAAATCGGACATCTCAGCCTTCAGCAAGTATTAATTACTTCTACGGGTGAGCGTTTGCCCGTTCTCTCGGTTAATAGTGGCTACTTGCAATCCGGAATTGCCGTACATACCCCAGAGTGGGGGTCTACTTACGCTCCTTTAACCGAAAATGAGACAATTATCACCGTCGAGAACGATCGCGTCATCAGTGTAGAACCATTCAGCCGCATTCCCTTGCTGGGTAATGCCCTCAGCAAAACTTCTTTCCCCATTCCATCTGAAGGCTACCTGCTAGTCGTCCGAGATCGTAGCAGCGCCGATGTCCTTCCCGTTGGCACCATTGTCCGGCTGGAAAGTTATCCCGTTCCCCTGGAATTTGACCGCTACCCGCAGGTTATGGGTGCAGGGCCACTTTTACTGCAAAATCGTCAAATCGTGCTGGATGCCAAAGCCGAACAATTCCGGGACAACTTTATCCATCAAGCCGCACATCGTTCCTGTATCGGCACAACTGCTTCTGGTACTATCTTGATCGTAGCTGTGGGCAACCGGATCGGCGGCCCCGGCCCGACCTTGAATGAAATTGCCGAACTAATGCGGCTGATGGGAGCAGTAGACGCTCTCAACCTAGATGGCGGTAGCTCTACCAGTCTTTACCTTGGGGGCCAACTGCTCAATCGCTCGCCTCACACCGCCGCTCGCATCCATAATGGTTTGGGTGTGTTTATCCAGACCGATAGATAACTGAGGCATTGGGCGATTTTGGATTTAAGGAAAAAAGTGAGAATTGAAGCTCCCAGTAGCGAGCGAAAAAACTTATTTAATTGTAAGGTAGGTTAGGCACGGGCCATAAATTCATGGTTTTGAACCAATTTTGAACCAATAATCAAATTCCCGTGCCTTCACCCACCATCGCACTCAGATGTGAAAAAAATGAACATTTTTCACGATAAACCCCAAAGATTCGTTAACTATTTAAAATTTGTTTAAAGCTGAAAATTCCTAGATGAAGAATTGATATAAGTTTCCAGTTTCAAGTACTTGGGCAGTGACAGCGAACGGGTGGAGTTTGCTATGTTTGGCAAAGGTCTACCATTACTGGGGATCGTCTGCCTTTGGCAACTCCATATTTGACACAAGTAATTCATCATCCTCAAGGAAGAAGTTATGGCTCAGCATCAAGAAATTTCCCAACTATCCCCTTTACACACATCGTTTCCTGCAACATCAAATCCAGTTGCTGCCACAGAACTGCGTCCTTGGGGTTCTTTCACCACTCTAGAAGAAGGACGCGGTTACAAGATCAAACGCATTGAAGTCAAGCCAGGTCACCGCCTCAGCCTCCAGATGCACCACCACCGCAGCGAACACTGGATAGTAGTTTCAGGGACAGCCAGAGTTACTTGTGGCTCGGAAGAAAAGTTACTCAACAGTAATGAGTCAACCTATGTTCCCCAGTGTATGTCTCATCGTCTGGAAAATCCTGGTGTGATTCCCCTAATTTTGATTGAGGTGCAAAATGGAGAATATCTGGGAGAAGACGACATTGTACGCTTTCAAGATGACTATGCCCGCGTCAAGGCGGATAAGTAAAGATAATTTGACTTCGATCGTTCATTGTTCGTAGTTCTTAGCTTATGATTGAGGGATCTCGATCGCGCTTCAAGCTTGTCCCCATCAACAACGAACAATTTTAACTTGATAGCAAAGAATGATAAATATCAGCAAAGCCGCAGCAAGTGAAGTAAAGCGCCTTAAAGGCAAGCTAAAAAAGCCAAATGCCCTATTCAGGCTGAAAATTAATGCAGGGGGCTGTGCTGGGCTGTTGTATGCAATGGAATTCGACGATGCGATCGCACCCGACGATATCATTTACGATTGCAACGGTTTGCAGGTAATCATACCAGCTGACAGCTGCCAGTATGTTGATGGCCTCACCTTAGATTACTCTGAAGACCTCATGGGTGGTGGCTTTCGTTTTCATAACCCCAAAGCCACTCAAACCTGTGGCTGCGGTAACTCCTTCTCTATTAAGCCCACTTCTGGAGCGCCTTTAAATATAGCTGCTCCAGAACAAACATTCGATATCTGAAGTACGAACATCACCTACAGTTCTTGCGTCGCTTGACAAAAATTTAATAAAAGCGATACAATCTGCATTTGTGGTTAATTTTAAGCAGCCAAAAACTGTAGACTCAGAGGTCATGCCCACCATCCAACAATTAATTCGCGACGAACGCCAGAAAGCGCGTAAGAAAACAAAGTCCCCAGCATTGAAGAGCTGTCCGCAACGGCGTGGGGTCTGTACAAGAGTTTATACAACAACTCCTAAAAAACCTAACTCAGCTTTACGGAAAGTTGCCAGGGTGCGCCTCACATCTGGCTTTGAAGTAACGTCTTATATACCGGGTATCGGTCATAATTTGCAAGAACACTCAGTTGTAATGATTCGGGGTGGTCGGGTAAAAGACTTGCCAGGTGTGAGATATCACATCATTCGCGGTACTTTGGATACTGCTGGTGTAAAAGACCGCAAGCAAGGGCGTTCTAAGTACGGCACAAAACGTCCCAAGGCAGCAGCAGGTAAGTAAAGAAGGTAGAGAAGATCGTTTTCACGCCTGCCCTGCTAAGTTTTTTATCCTAAGCGGTTGCAAAAGAGATATCTGTCCGATCGGACAAAATGGCGTACTCATTTCCATAAAGCTGAACGTCATAGGACAAAATGAGTACAAAAAATTAGCTCGCAAAAGTGTTGTATTATTGAACACCCAAGATAAAGAGCACAGCTTCAGTAACTTACCAGCTTGCCATAAAGTCGGAAAAGACTGGGTAAAATTTGTAACAGCAGGTAAAGTGGGGCGGGCAGAAAAATCTGACTGCCGTAGAGAAAAAGTGGAAATCGATCGCGTCCAAAGCATAAAGTTTAAAGTTTGATGAAGAAGGCTTAATATGTCTCGTCGTGCGCTCATTCAAAAACGTCCCGTACCGCCAGACGCCATGTATAACAGTCGCCTGGTCAGCATGATGATTCGGCGGGTAATGAGAAGTGGAAAAGAGTCGGTGGCATCGGGAATCGTGTATGATGCCCTTAAAATAATTCAGGAACGGACAGGAGGAGATCCGCTAGAAACATTTGAGCGGGCTGTCCGGAATGCCACACCTTTGGTAGAGGTAAAAGCTCGCCGCGTCGGTGGCGCTACCTACCAAGTGCCAATGGAAGTGCGTGCAGATCGCGGTGCAACTTTGGCGTTGCGCTGGTTAATTCAATTTTCCAGGTCGAGAGCCGGTCGGACAATGGCCAGCAAACTGGCAAACGAGTTAATGGATGCTGCCAACGAAACCGGCAGCGCTATTCGCAAGCGGGAAGAAACACACCGGATGGCAGAAGCAAATAAAGCTTTTGCCCATTATCGGTATTGATTTCCTCACTCGCTGAGGCAACAGAAAAGTATAGAATCTTAACAGAGAGTTACAAAATTATAATCTACGGCAACAACCAAGGAGGTAGCCGTGGCACGTACCGCCCCGCTTGAAAGAGTACGCAACATCGGGATTGCAGCCCACATTGATGCGGGCAAAACAACAACAACAGAACGAATTCTGTTTTATTCCGGTCTGGTTCACAAAATTGGCGAAGTCCACGAAGGAACCACAGTAACTGACTGGATGGAGCAAGAGCGGGAGCGAGGAATTACCATTACTGCTGCCGCTATTAGCACCAGTTGGAAAGACCACAAAATCAACATTATCGATACACCAGGTCACGTAGACTTCACAATTGAAGTCGAACGTTCCATGCGGGTTTTGGATGGAGTAATTGCTGTATTCTGCTCGGTAGGTGGAGTGCAGCCTCAATCTGAGACTGTGTGGCGGCAGGCAGATCGGTATAACGTGCCTCGGATCGTCTTCGTCAACAAGATGGATCGGACTGGGGCAAACTTCTACAAAGTGTACGACCAGATCCGCGATCGCGTCAGAGCAAATGCGATACCGATTCAGCTTCCCATAGGAGCGGAAAGCGACTTCCAGGGAATTGTAGACTTGGTACGCATGAAAGCCTTGATATATAAAGACGATCGAGGAGAAGAAATCGAGGAAACAGAAATTCCAGAGGAATTAAAAGCTAAAGCAGAAGAGTTTCGGGTCAAAGTGGTGGAAGCAGCCGCCGAAACAGATGATGCCTTAACTGAGAAATACCTCGAAGGCGAAGAATTAACTGAAGCAGAAATTCGGAACGGGATACGCAAAGGCACGATCGCAGGTGCGATCGTACCGATGTTGTGCGGTTCCGCTTTCAAAAACAAAGGTGTTCAACCGCTGTTAGATGCAGTGATCGATTACCTACCTGCGCCAATTGACATTCCACCCATCAAAGGTCAGTTGCCAGACGGTAGCGAAGTATTGCGGCGTTCTTCAGACGACGAACCGCTATCAGCCTTAGCGTTCAAGATCATGGCAGACCCCTACGGTCGCCTCACTTTCATTCGCGTCTACTCCGGCGTCCTCAAGAAAGGCAGCTACGTTCTCAACTCGGTGAAGGGTAAAAAAGAACGGGTGTCTCGCCTGATTATTTTGAAAGCTGACGATCGGATAGAAGTAGACGAACTGCGAGCGGGCGATTTAGGTGCTGTTCTGGGTCTTAAAGATACTATTACTGGAGATACTCTTTGCGAAGAAAGCTCTCCAGTCATCTTAGAATCCCTATTCATCCCCGAACCGGTCATCTCTGTTGCCGTAGAGCCAAAAACCAAGCAGGATAGCGAAAAGCTCTCCAAAGCATTACAAGCTTTGTCAGAAGAAGATCCGACTTTCCGCGTCCGCATCGACCAGGAAACCAACCAGACTGTGATTGCCGGTATGGGTGAATTGCACCTGGAAATTTTGGTCGATCGAATGCTGCGTGAGTTCAAGGTAGAAGCAAACGTCGGTGCGCCGCAAGTAGCCTACCGCGAAACCGTTCGCAAACCAGTCAGCAGAGTAGAAGGGAAATTTATCCGCCAAAGTGGTGGGAAAGGTCAGTACGGTCACGTAGTCATCGACCTACAGCCAGGAGATCCGGGCAGCGGATTTGAATTTGTCTCCAAAATCGTCGGCGGTGTTGTACCCAAAGAGTACATTAACCCTATTGAACAAGGCATAAAAGAAACCTGTGAATCAGGGGTTCTGGCTGGCTATCCGCTGATTGATGTCAAAGCAACTTTAGTGGACGGGTCTTACCACGACGTAGACTCGTCGGAAATGGCCTTCAAGATCGCAGGTTCGATGGCACTGAAAGCAGCAGTTCAGAAAGCTTCACCGGTGCTGTTGGAGCCTATGATGAAAGTTGAGGTTGAAGTTCCCGAAAACTTCTTGGGAGATGTAATGGGAGACCTCAACTCCCGTCGCGGTCAAATCGAAGGGATGGGCTCCGAACAGGCAATTGCCAAGGTAACTGCAAAGGTGCCACTGGCAGAAATGTTTGGCTACGCCACTGATATCCGGTCTAAAACACAAGGCCGGGGCATCTTCTCGATGGAGTTTAGCCACTACGAAGAAGTGCCTCGCAACGTGGCTGAAGCTATCATCGCCAAGAGCAAAGGGAACGCATAACGATTTTAGATTTGAGATTTTAGATTTTTAGATTGAATTAAATCTAAGAACTAAAATCTTTAATCTCGAATCGATACTCGATAAAAGGAAAAGGAACATCTGATTCATGGCACGCGCAAAGTTTGAACGGAATAAACCCCACGTCAACATCGGTACGATCGGTCACGTAGACCACGGCAAAACGACTTTAACAGCGGCAATTACAATGACCCTAGCAGCGCTGGGTCGTGCAAAAGCCAGGAAATACGATGAGATTGATGCCGCGCCGGAAGAAAAAGCGCGGGGCATCACCATCAATACCGCTCACGTTGAGTACGAAACCGAAAATCGGCACTATGCCCACGTAGACTGTCCGGGACACGCTGACTACGTTAAAAATATGATCACCGGTGCGGCTCAAATGGATGGAGCTATCCTGGTGGTGTCAGCCGCTGATGGCCCGATGCCGCAGACGCGGGAGCATATTCTACTAGCTAAGCAGGTAGGCGTACCCAACATCGTCGTCTTCTTAAATAAGAAAGATATGGTTGACGATGAGGAACTGTTGGAACTGGTAGAACTGGAAGTCCGCGAACTTCTAAGCTCATACGACTTCCCTGGTGACGATATTCCCATCGTGGCAGGTTCCGCACTGCTAGCCTTGGAGACGATGACCAAGAACCCTGCAACGAAGAAGGGTGACAATGAGTGGGTTGATAAAATCTACGCACTCATGGATGCGGTAGACTCCTACGTTCCCACACCAGAACGGGAAATTGACAAGCCTTTCTTGATGGCAGTAGAAGACGTGTTCTCGATCAGCGGTCGCGGTACTGTGGCGACAGGCCGGATCGAACGCGGTAAGGTTAAGGTGGGCGAAACAGTCGAACTGGTTGGGATCAAAAACACTCGCAGCACAACCGTTACGGGTGTGGAAATGTTCCAAAAAACCCTTGACGAAGGGATGGCTGGTGATAACGTAGGGCTGCTGCTGCGCGGTCTGAAGAAGGAAGATGTGGAACGGGGTATGGTGCTGGCAAAGCCCGGTTCGATTACTCCTCACACTCAGTTTGAGTCGGAAGTGTATGTGCTGACGGAAAAAGAAGGCGGTCGCAAAACACCGTTCTTCGCAGGCTACCGTCCTCAGTTCTACGTGCGGACAACCGATGTAACCGGTACCATCAAAGCTTTCACCGCTGATGATGGTAGCTCCGCTGAAATGGTGATGCCGGGAGACCGGGTGAAAATGACGGTGGAACTGATCAACGCGATCGCGATCGAACAAGGTATGCGCTTCGCTATTCGCGAAGGCGGTCGCACCATCGGTGCAGGTGTCGTTTCTAAAATCCTCAAGTAGAAGCGTATTGACATAAATCTGGAGCAGAGAGCAATTGCTTTTCTGCTCCTTTGCTATCCCTCTAATAAATGAACAGCCTTGTAATTACAGGCTTACCAACTACC
Organism: Aerosakkonema funiforme FACHB-1375; assembly: GCF_014696265.1. Lineage (GTDB taxonomy): Bacteria > Cyanobacteriota > Cyanobacteriia > Cyanobacteriales > Aerosakkonemataceae > Aerosakkonema > Aerosakkonema funiforme_A. The sequence goes on from NZ_JACJPW010000191.1 coordinate 8,535, forward strand.
GAGTAAATTCAGAACCTAGACAATTAAACATGGCCACACTTCAGCAGCAAAAAATTCGTATTCGTCTTAAAGCTTTCGATCGCCGCCTCCTCGATACCTCTTGCGAGAAGATTGTCGATACAGCAAATCGTACTCAAGCTACTGCGATCGGTCCGATTCCCTTACCAACGCGGCGGAAAATCTATTGTCTGTTGCGTTCGCCTCACGTAGATAAAGATTCGCGGGAACATTTTGAAACTCGCACTCACCGCCGAATTATCGATATTTATCAACCTTCCTCCAAGACTATTGATGCCTTGATGAAACTTGATTTGCCCGCAGGTGTAGATATTGAAGTAAAACTTTAATCGGCGATCGATTAATTTTTTTTACCAGTATGCCTTTTAGGATAAGTCCTAAAAGGCTTATTTATTAGATGTTTATTGGTGTTTTATAGGGCAGATCCGCTAAAGTAGTTAAAGAAGCGCCGTTACCGACTGTACTATGCCTCCCTCTTCCTCAATTGCTGTGCGAGAGCTTCCACTTTTCCCATTGCCGGAAGTAGTTTTGTTTCCAGGTAGACCTCTGCCGCTGCATATCTTTGAGTTTCGCTACCGAATCATGATGAATACGATTCTAGATAGCGATCGCCGTTTTGGGGTGCTGCTGATGCAACCGGACGGCAAACCAGCCTCTGTGGGATGCTGCGCCGAAATTATTCGGTTCCAGCGTTTACCAGACGATCGCATGAAAATATTAACCGTAGGGCAGCAGCGGTTCCGCGTTCTGGAATTCGTCAGAGAAAAACCCTACCGAGTTGGTTTGGTCGAATGGATCGAAGATAACCCACCGGAAAAAGAATTAAATTCTTTGGGCGCAGAGGTCGAACAACTCTTACGGGATGTAGTGCGTCTTTCCGCTAAGTTGACAGAACAGAATATTGAATTACCCGATGATATCCCCAGTTTGCCCAGAGAATTATCTTATTGGGTCGCTAGCAACCTTTACGGTGTGCCAGCCGAACAGCAATCGCTGCTAGAAATGCAAGATACTGCGGCGCGACTGGAACGCGAAGCTGAAATTTTGACTTCGACTCGCAATCACCTTGCAGCTCGTACTGTGCTTAAAGATACCTTGAAAAACTGAAGAGTAGAAAAATTACTGAAAAACCGGGTTTCTCTAATGTTTTAGAAACCCGGTTTCTAATTAGTTATACCCTGTAATATATAGCGAGTTTTGAAAATGAAAAAATGAATGTAAAAGATAGTGAAATCATTGAGAAAATTGCCCAACTTCTCGAAAATTTGCCTAGCGATTACCGGAAAATCGGGGTTTGTAAGGGGGAAATAGAAAGCCTCTTCCTTGTAGGTAGGGGATGAAAATTTCCCCCTTACAACAACAACCCTCGCGAC
>NZ_JACJPW010000192.1 GCF_014696265.1 Aerosakkonema funiforme FACHB-1375
TAATTGTGCCGATGCACGATATGCCTACGGCACGCTGTGCGAAGGCACTCCTGCAAGTGCCTTAACAAAAGTTCATACAGTGTCGATTACTTTTGTCCGACTACTTAGCATCTACCAATAATTCAAACAGCTAGTAATCGAGACCGCAAATTAGGCTCTCCCGAATTTATGGTGATAAAAAAATCTAATGAATATTACCGAGAGCCTGTGCTAGAAGCCTTGTAGGATGGGTTTCTTACTTCAATGCCACTTATTAGCCTCAAACGGCTGGGTTGCCCTCTGTTCAAGCTGAGGAACAAATTAATCAGTAAAATTTATCACCCTAAGTACGGGAGAGCCCTTTTTATATGTACCGTTATGTTACATAATGAATAAAAATTGATTAGGGATATTATCTATACCTAATCAGTTATTGGTCTCACAAGAATCAAAAGTATGTATGGCTGAAACTACAACCGTTAATCCAGCTTGGGAAGCAAAAACAATTAACCATAACTTATCTGTTCGGCTGGCTGTGAAACCTGCCGATATTACTTGGTACAAAACTATCTGTCCAGGAATTTGGTATGGTTGCTTGGAGTCAGATAGCGCAATATGGGATAGTCCATTAACACAAATAACACGCTTTGACCCTGGTGGATTTTTCTATGAACATGGTCATCCTGATGGCGAAGAAATTTTGGTGCTTCAAGGGTCTTTTCAAGATGAAACTGGAGAATATTCCCCTGGTTCCTATCAGCTCAATCCTGAAGGTTTTGTTCATGTTCCCTCCAGCCTAGAAGGTTGTCTCACATTTGTCAAACTCCGTCAGCATGGAGGCGATGGTCGCCAAGCAGTTAAAATAAATATCAATGACTTATCTTGGCAGCCAACTTCCATTCCTCAAATCAAGGTTAAGCCACTTTACCAGCAAGAAGGCTTCCCTGATGAGGTTTGGATTGAGCAATGGGAACCTGGAACTACTTTGCCACAGGTGATAGAACCAAAAATTAGAGAAATCTTTGTGTTACAAGGAGTTTGGGCAGATGAATTGGGAGAATATCCTGCCGGAACATGGCTCAGGTATCCTGCTAATTGTCCTTATATCCCCTCTTCTCCAACAGGTTGTGAAGTCTACGTCAAGACTTATGCTTTCCGTCATCTGAAGTAAACTCTAAAAGCTTTACCGAAAAATTGGGTTGAAAGCCTTACATTTTTTCTGAACAAAACGGGACAACCTTGGCATTTTGAGGCCGTTTATCGGTATGATTGTAGGGCGATCGCATCTAATTTGTGGTTGACAAAACGCTCAAAATATGCACATAAGATCCATTGAAGCGAAATAAAGTCAGTAGACCGAAAAATTTTGCGATCGCTACAGCAGATCTGGTATGTGTCGGCTCTAAGGCTAGGGAGAAATGTATTGTGCAATACATTTTTCCCTGAGACAGCAGCCAAGCAATAGATAACTTATATCAATTGTGGAAACTCAGATTAAAATTTACAGTGGGCAGTCAGACATTTTAATAGGTTCACCAGTAGCAAATCATCACCACTTAGAAATAGATTTTGGCTCTTCCGTACTTAGTGTGCTAATTTAACTTAAATTTATCCTCAAGGCTTTGCCCCGTAAAGCTTTGAGATTATTTACATCCAAAGTTTACCCTATCGCATTACAGTACAAGTGCGATCGCCTTGAAATCGCAGCGAGCTTGGGTTTAGGGTACTAAAAAACAAATGATTTGGCACACTAAGTACGGAAGAGCCAAAAATTCCCAGTTGCTGTCAATTATTTCAATACATTTGTACTACTTGGGTGAGCGATATGCCGATCGGCACGCTGCGCGATCGCACTCCGGCAAGTGCCTTAACAAAAGTTAATACAGAGTCGATTACTTTTACCCGACTACTTACGTTAAGCGATCGCACTGTTATTCATCTTTCTTTACAAAAAAGTTACAAATTATTTACTTAGGACAGATGCTGTTCTATTGACATCTAGCTAAAAAGGTATGTTATGTTGTTTATGTTTGTTACTTAGCTCATTTTTTTACTTTCATCTCATACCCCTTACTCAACAACTTGCTAAATCAGAGTTGATAGCAACATTTGAAAGCTACAGCGGGAACCGCTGTTAGGAGGTACAATAAAATCTAATTCTGGGAGCCAAAGCTAATGAAATCATATTCCGTCGATCTTCGACAAAAAATAGTGAATTCCCAATATTTCGCGCAAAACTTCCAAAGCGGTTCCTAAATATGCGGTTCTTAAATATGATGAGAAAAGGCGAGAATCTTCGATTCAGATAATCACAGTCGCATTTTTCAATGGCTATTAAAAGAAACTATGGAGAATTGTATGATCAAAAAAAATTTAAAAAATTTTTTAAAAACTTATGGCTACACCCTTTACCGTACCAAGAGAATACCTTTTGGATGCGATCTAAAAGAAGATATTACTAGATTATCACCTGATTTGACCATCAAGACAATTTTTGATGTCGGAGCTAATAAAGGACAAACGACTCTTGATTATCGTCGGAAATTTCCTGAAGCCAAAATTTTTGCTTTTGAACCAGTTAGTAAAAGCTTTGAAGCTTTCAAAGCGAATGTTGGCGTTGATTCTAAGGTTTTTTGCTTCAATTTAGCATTGGGTGAAGAAACAAAACAGGAAAAAATGTTAGTTAAAGGAACATCAGGTTCTAACTCTATTTACAGTGCTAGTAAGGTTAATAATCAAACCGAGCAATCTCTAGAAACAGTGAATCTAATTACATTAGATCAGTTTATGGAAGAAAACGAGCATAAAATTGATCGGATCGATCTGTTGAAAATAGATACGGAAGGCTATGAGTGTCAAGTTTTAAGAGGTGCAAAAGCCACTTTACAATCTGAGAAAATTTTATATATTTTCATAGAAGTCACTTTTCGACAGAAAGATAACTCTCATACTCAGTTTTCTACAATCAGTGAAATGTTGGCATCTTATAATTTTAATTTTGTAGGATTATACGATGTATATCCCTTTTGGGGAGGCGGAAATGCTATTGATTACTGTAATGCTCTATTTAAAAGATGGGAAAAAGGGAAAAATTTAAAACTTTGGCAACAATAGTCATAAACTTTGACTTTAAGTCACAATAGTCCATTAATTTGAGTGTTCCTTGGCCAAGATTTTCACTTTCTTCAAATATTTGATGTAATTCTTCCTTTAAAGAGTGCATGACTTCGACTAAAGGAGAAGCTCCTTTAACTTGCTCTAATTTTTTTTGTTGGGAAGATAATTTATTTTCAGCTTTTAGTAATATAGCAAATTTGCGATCAACGCGATCGAGCCAGTAAACCTTGTTACGATCGGCAATCATTAATGCGCCGTTTTGATGTTATTTCTCAAATCTGCGATGGGATGCTCAAACTTGATTGGGGGGCTTATCAAAAAGTTAAAGCATCAGGAATGGCATCATTACAGCACTTTTATTAGTTCTGGGGAGTTAGAAAATACTCTTGATTGTTAGGAAACAAAATTCTTATGGACTTAAGAATGATCGCGTTAGCCACTGTTTGCAGTTTACCGTTTTCTTTATCTCTATCATTGGCAGTAGGAGGGATACCAAAATCAGACCAACCATGTCAAGCTTATTTGGATAGCAGTCAAGGAATTGATGATGAGAAGAACAACTGTCCGATAACGGTAGGAAATTTTTCAATTCGAGGAACTTTTTCTAACTCGAATTGGCAGGCTTCTTTTTGGGTATGGGAACCTGCTTATTACATTCTCCATGTGAAAAACAAGCAAAATGGTAGTACGATTAACTTAACAGGTTTTAATGTTACGGGTACGACAAGCCGACCACAGTACCGATTTACCGATTCCGAGCGGAATGTTAATTATATTGTCACTTTTCGCTATTCAGATCCCAACACGCTCCGATTGGAAATTTATCAAAACAATCGAGCGTTCGCCAATGAATTGCTTGGACGGGAATCAGACAAACTCATTGGTGGGCCTTGATGCAAAGAAAGCTGGCGCTCGTGGTGGACTTTTTATGTGAAGAAGCTAGTGAATAAAGCTCTCAATAAAATGCGTTTAAACTTAGAATTACTCCCTTCCCGCCGTAAGATTATCGATCGCAAGTTACCTGTTGTTCTTTTCTCCCCCACTCTCCCGCTCCCCCACTCCCCCCAAAGCATACATATTCTTTGAGCGGGAAGGGAGTAGCTACTCGCTCGAACTAATTTACAAGGTAATTAATTTGTATAAAATTATACTTTAAACCATCAATCATACGAAATTATACCCAAAAGGCAGTTTAGGGAAGAACTTAGGGAAGCGATCGCGGCAAACAGTTCGGCGAGCGACTGCCAGTGGTGTAAACTTTGCTTAATGGTAGTTCTAGCTATTTAGAGGTGCTATGAAAATTTTTGCTCCCCTCTGTAGCAGCGCGGTTCGCCTTAAATGTGACACCAGTCAGCAAACGTCTTACAAGCTGAAAAAATGAATCGAGAAGTAAAGGCTAAATATAAACCAAAATGTGAAAGTAGAGAAATTATGAATCCTGCCAAACAGCCAATTACAGTTGCCGAACTCATTCAAGTTCAGGCGCAAAATAATCCCGATCGAATCGCAATTGTGGCTCCAAAACGCGCTTCCTTAACTTATGGGGGTTTGCGCGATCGCATCGACCAAACAGCCACCATCCTCAGCACTCTGGGCATTAACCCCAACGATCGCGTAGCCGTTGTCCTTCCCAATGGCCCAGAAATGGCGGTTGCCTTTTTAGCGATCGCCGCGACTGCTACTTGTGCGCCCCTCAACCCAGCTTATCGCGAACAGGAATTCGACTTTTATCTTTCAGATCTCAATCCCAAAGCCTTAGTCATTCAGCCAGGAGTAGGCGAACCTGCTAGAATAGTCGCTAAACAGCGAGGAATTCCAATTATTGAACTTTTTCCCCAATTAGAAGCTGAAGCAGGTAGTTTTAGTTTAATTTCTGAAAATTTAGCCAATCCAACCGCCCAAATTCAGAATCCAGAATCTCATCATATCGCCTTAGTTTTACACACATCTGGCACAACCTCTCGCCCCAAAATTGTGCCGTTGACGCATTCCAATCTTTGCACTTCTGCTAGTAATATTCGCCAGACGCTCAATTTATCTGAAAGCGATCGCTGTCTCAACATCATGCCTTTATTCCATATTCATGGATTAATTGCCGTCTTGCTTTCATCCCTCTACGCTGGTGCTAGCATCGTTTGTAGCCCTGGTTTTTATGCCCCGCAATTTTTCAGTTGGATTGAAGAATTTCAACCCACTTGGTATTCAGCCGTTCCCACGATGCACCAGTCAATTCTGGCACAGACCCAAGCAAATCGCGAGATTATTTCTCACAGCAAACTCCGGTTTATTCGCTCCTCTTCTGCTTCCTTAGCCCCCCAAATCATGGCTCAATTAGAAGCCACTTTTAATGTTCCCGTCATTGAAGCCTACGGGATGACAGAAGCCTCTCATCAAATGGCAAGCAATCCCCTACCTCCCAAAGAACGCAAACCCGGTTCGGTTGGCGTAGCAGCAGGGCCAGAAATTGCTATTATGAACGAGACGGGACACTTACTTTCAATTGGTGAAATCGGAGAAGTTGCGATTAAAGGAGCCAACGTTACTCAAGGTTATGAAAATAATCCGAAGGCGAATACAGAAGCGTTTACTAATGGTTGGTTTCGGACAGGAGATTTAGGATATTTAGATGATGATGGATATCTCTTTTTAAAAGGTCGAATTAAAGAAATTATTAATCGAGCAGGTGAAAAAATTTCCCCTCGCGAAGTAGATGAAGTCTTACTAGAACATCCTGCTGTCGCTCAAGCTCTGACGTTTGCTGCACCCCATACTCTTTTAGGGGAAGATGTTGCTGCTGCTGTCGTTTTAAAGGAAGGAATAACGGTTAGCGAGTTAGAAATCAAAGAATTTGTTGCTCAAAAACTAGCAGATTTTAAAGTTCCTCGCGTGGTTCTATTTCTAGATGAAATCCCTAAAGGGCCAACGGGAAAACTGCAACGGATTGGGTTAGCTGAAAAGCTAGGGCTAACGGCATCGAATCCAACCGCAGATCTAGTAGAATATGCGCCACCTCAGACTATCAATGAAATCAAACTGGCAGAAATTTGGTCGCAAGTGTTAAAAATTGAAAAAATAGGAATCCATAACAACTTTTTTCAACTAGGCGGGGATTCTATTCTGGCTGCTCAAATTGTCAATCGCGTGCGAGAAGCCTGGGGAGTAGAGTTGTCTTTTCTGATATTCTTCCAACAGCCTACAGTTGCGAATATGGCGATCGAAATAGCCCAAATTCAAGCCGAGTCTCTAGAATCTGAAGAGTTAGATGATTTATTGGCTAATATCGAGAGTTTATCTGAAGAAGAAAGTCAAAATCTTTTGAATGAATAAATTTTATATAGATTTAAATTATGAACGATATCAATCAAAGAATTGCCAAATTATCCCCTGCCCAAAGAGCGCTTTTAGAGAAAAAACTTCAAGAAAAAGCTGCCAAATCAAATCATCAACAAAGCATTCCCAAAAGAACCGATGAAAATCCCGCTCCCTTGTCATTTTCTCAAGAGCGAATGTGGATACTAGACCAATTTGAGCCGGGAAATCCCGCTTATAATCGTCCTAGCAATATTCATTTAGTAGGTGTATTGAATATTCCAGCCTTAGAGCAAAGTTTGAATGAAATTGTGCGTCGTCATGAAATTTTACGCACCAGCTTTCCCGAAGTGGGGGAAAAGGCTATGCAAGCGATGGCACCTACTCTTACCATATCACTACCCCTCGTAGACTTGAGCCATTTACCGACTTCCGCACGGGATGCAGAAGTTCAACGCCTTGCAATTCAGGCAGCCCAGCATAGATTTAACCTATCTCAATTGCCTTTAATTAAAGCTACTTTACTGCGATTAAGTGAAGAAGAACATATTTTATTACTGACGCTACACCACATTATTTTTGATGGCTGGTCGATGGGTGTTTTGTTGAAAGAATTGGCTGCATTTTACGATGCTTTTGGAAGCGAAAAACCCTCTCCGTTACCTGCCTTACCGATTCAATACGCAGACTTTGCTAGCTGGCAAAAAGAGCGACTTCAAGGAGAAAAAATAGAGACTCAACTCGCTTATTGGAAAAAACAATTAGGAGACGATTTATCGGTTCTAAAGTTACCAACTGACCGCTCCCGCTCCCATAGTCGCACGTTCCGAGGTGGTAAGGAAGTCCAACGATTGCCCAAAACCTTGAGCGAGTCGCTGAAAGCATTGAGTCAGCAAGAAGAGGTGACGCTGTTTATGACTCTACTGGCAGCGTTTCAGACATTGCTCTATGGTTATACTGGTCAAAAAGATATTACTGTGGGTACTCCGATCGCAGGACGCGATCGCACGGAAATCGAAAACTCGATCGGCTTGTTTATCAATACCCTCGTATTACGCACTTCTCTTGAGGGCAACCCGACATTTCGAGAGTTACTCAAACGAGTTCGAGAAGTTGCTTTGGCAGCAGAGACTCACCGAGAAATTCCGTTTGAGAAACTTGTAGAAGAATTAAAACCAAAGCGAAATCCCCATCAAAATTACTTTTTTCAAGTGCTATTTCAACTCAGAAATCTACCCAAAGAATCGATGGAAGTAGCTGGAATAAAAATGGAAGATTACCCCTTGGAAACAGGGATGGTTATGGTCGATCTCTCCCTAGAACTTGAAGAACAACCTGAAGGGCTATTAATTGTATTTAAATATGACACAGATTTATTTAACCAGGCAACCATCGCAACTATTGGGTGGGATTTCCAGACTTTATTAAGAGATATTGTTGCTAATCTCGATCGACCAATTGCAGAGTTGACTGCCAATTTGTTAGCCAAGCGTCAAACTCAACATCAATCATTTAGCTGTTATTTAATCGGTCATCAATCTTTGGTGATTCCCTGCGCCCAGCATCTTTTGGAAAAAGGACATCAAATATTGGGGATTATTTCTAGCGGTACATCAATTGACCGTTGGGCAACTGACCAAAAGATTCCTCTGTTTCAGGAAAAAGATGATTTAGTCAGTTTTTTAAGTCAGCAACCTTTTGATTATTTATTTAGTATTTATAATTTATCAATTTTGCCAAAAGAAATCTTGAAATTACCTCAAAAATATGCGATTAACTGCCATGATTCACTTTTGCCAAAATATGGAGGACTCAATGCACCATCTTGGGCAATTTTGAATCAAGAAAAAGTGCATGGCATCACCTGGCATCAGATCGACGATCTGGTAGATAGTGGCGATATCTTCAAACAGGTAACAATCGAGATCGATCCAAATGAAACAGCTTTTACCCTGATCGGTAAATGTTATCAAGCCGCGCTGGAGTCCTTTGTTGAATTAATTGATGAATTACAGCACGATACTATCATCCCAATCCCGCAGAATTTAGAGAAACGCAGCTATTTTTCAATTTCCCAAAAACCGAGCCCTGGATGCTTATTACCCTGGCATCGTCCTGCTGAAGAATTGAAAGCTTGGATGCGAGCGTTAGATTTTGGGAATTATCAAAATCTTTTGGGATTGCCGAAATTAGCGATCGCCAATACATTCATCATTGTTTCTCAATTGGAAGTGCTAGAAACAGCTTCTAGCGCTATCCCTGGCACCATTACCGCAATTGAATCGGAGCGTTTAATCGTTGCCACTGGAAGTTATGATGTTGCCCTCACGCAAATGCTGACTTTAGAAGGTAAAACCCTTTCTATCCCTGAGTTGGTGACAAGATTTAGATTACAGATAGGCGACTGCTTTGCAGAAATCGAACCAACTCAAACTCAGCATCTCAAGGAGATCGAAACTGCGATCGCCAAACATGAATCCTTCTGGGTAGAAAAATTAGCCACCTTACAGCCCATCGCTTCACCCGATCGCAATTGGCTTTATGGAAATCAAGATATCTTTTCTCCATTCCCCGGCGAAGAGATGGCAAGCCAAAACTGGCACATTCTACCCGAAATTGACGGCTTTTTAGCAAGTCATTTAAAAGGTTGCAATTTAGAAGAATTTCTCGTCGCTGCTTTCGCCGCCTATCTCGCTCGAACTGTAGAAACAGATGATTTCGATCTGGGATGGAGATTAACAACAAGTCAACGCCCTCATGGGGGGTTAGAAAATTTCTTTGCGGTTGACGTGCCTTTTCATCTCAAAATAGACCTGAAGCAAGGGATAAGGGAAGTCGTTAAGGCAGTGCAACAACAAATGCAATGGGTGGAACGTCGCCAAACTTATCCACGCGACATCCTACTCAGATATCCCGAACTTCAAGAATTACAAAAACTGAGGTTTCAGCATCAATTTCCAGTCACGATCGAACGAGTGGAAACTCTCGATCGCACTTCAAATTTATCGAGAATTGGCTTAACGTTTGTAATTCCAAAGACAGGGGAAAAATGCCGTTGTATATATGACACTGCTGCCTTCGATCGAGAAAGTTTTGACCGCTTTAGCAACTCGTTTACCACATTTGTTCGCAACCTGGTTATCGATAGCGATCGCTCTCTGGCTGAACTGCCTTTAATTTCGGAGCGAGAATGCGAGCGCCTCCTCCAACAGTGGAATTCTCCCTCATCCAATGCTTTGACAAATCTCACCATTCATCAATTATTTGAACAACAAGTATTGCAATGCCCGAATAGCATAGCCGTGCAATTTGAGAATCAAAAGCTTACCTAAGTAGTCGGACAAAAGTAATCGACACTGTATGAACTTTTGTTAAGGCACTTGCAGGAGTGCCTTCGCACAGCGTGCCGTAGGCATATCGTGCATCGGCACAATTA
>NZ_JACJPW010000193.1 GCF_014696265.1 Aerosakkonema funiforme FACHB-1375
TTAGGGACTAGGGGTTAGGGGTTAGGGGTTAGGGGTTAGGGACTAGGGAAGAGGGAGAGGGAGAGGGAGGAATTTTGAATTTTGACTTTTGACTTTTGACTTTTGACTTTTGACTTTTGACTTTTGACTTTTGACTTTTGACTTTTGACTTTTGACTTTTGACTTTTGACTTTTGACTTTTGACTCCCCCGCTCCCCTAGCTATATCCTATATCACTCGATCGGGATGACGATCGCAAACTCCGTACCCTGTCCAATTGAAGAAGTACAACTTAGCTTGCCGGAGTGTTCTTTTTCCACAATTTGACGCGAAATTGATAACCCCAAACCAGTACCTTTACCGACTGGTTTTGTGGTAAATAAATGCTCAAAAACGCGCTCTTTCACTTCCGGTGGTATGCCGACGCCATTATCGGCAATCCGAATCGCGACTTGACTGTTATCTCGATCGATTTCTGTGGTAATAGTAATCCGGTTGGGGTTTTTTTCTATTTCTTTATAAGCCTTACCATTATTTGCTTGGTCTAAAGCATCAATCGCATTTCCCAGGATATTCATAAACACCTGATTCAGTTGTCCGGGATAGCAGTTAATTTCCGGTAATTCACCATAATTTTTGACAACTTCAACGGCAGGGCGAGTGTCTTTTGCTTTGAGGCGATGGTGTAAAATCACGAGTGTGCTGTCAATGCCTTCGTGGATGTTAAATCGGATTTTATTACTGTTATCCAACCGCGAAAACGTCCGCATTGAATTACTGATATTGCGAATGCGATCGGTTCCCTGTTTCATGGAAGAAAGCATTTTCGGCAAGTCTTCTAGTACAAATTCTAAATCGATGTCTTCGGCATCGTCCTCAATTTCTGGTGCGGGTTCGGGGTAGTGTTGCTGATAAAGTGATAGGTGATCGATCACGTCTTCAGTATATTCGAGTGCGTGGTCGATATTGCCGGCAATAAAGCCAAGGGGATTGTTGATTTCATGAGCGATCCCTGCCATTAATTGACCGAGAGTTGCCATTTTTTCGCCCTGCACGATCTGGATTTGGGCTTCTTGCAGTTTTTCTAGGGAATCTTCTAACTGTTTGGCATAATTTTGAGATTCCTGATAAAGTCTGGCATTTTCTAGGGAAATGGCAGCTTGAGAACAAAGAACTTTTAGCACTTCTAATCTGTCGCTCGTGAAGGCTGCTTTGGTGAGATTATTTTCCAGGTAAAGTATAGCGATCGTGTGGCCTTGATTGAGCAGCGGAGTACACAATATACTTTTGGGTTGATGTTCGATTATGTAAGGATCGCCAGTAAAACGATCGGCACTCGCACCGTCATCAATGACTAGCGTTTCTTTAGTATTTTGCACGTAATTAACGATACTCATGGGAGTATCAGTGGAGGAATAAATCGGAATCGATTGGATGATGGATTCGCTTTGGCTTCCTCCATTCGCACTGCTACAAATGGCAAGTGCTTCCCTGTCCAAATTCCCTGATTTGGTCAAGATGAGACAAGCTTTTTGGGCACCAGCATTTTCCATCAATACTTGCATTAATTTAGAGAGCAACTTATCGAGATTAATTTCCTCTGATAGCGCTTGAGATGCTTTGATTACCGAATAGATGTCCAACACGTCTGAAATTGTTTTGCTAGTAGAACTGATTGTTTTGTTTATGGGATGCGTCGCGAGTGCGTCGCGGAGGTTGAAAGTAATTTTTTCTTGTTGCAGAATAGGAGTGAGTAATTCGGGATAGCGTTTTTCCAAATCCTCTACTTTAGCTTTAGCTCCCCAACGACTGTAGGCATAGTAGGCATCAATCATATAAGTTTGGGCAATTTTAGCTTTTCCCCATTCCAGGTAAAACTTTGCTGCCAGTTCGTCAGCGAGAGCTTCTTCTTGAATATACCCGTTTTCTTTAGCTCCGGCAATGGCGCAATCGTACATTTTCATCGCTTCTATTTTTTTGTCCAAAATTCTATTTAGTTCGGCTTGGACTAAATAAAGTTTATGCAAATGATTCATGGGAGCAAAATTTGCCCAGTTTTCCATTTTTTCTTGATTGGCGATCGCTTTTAACAAAATATTTTTTTGTTCGGATTCCGGAGCATCATTATAAAGTGCCATCCGCGCCAAAGAATCGTACAAATAAAATGTTGGAATTACCAGCATTCCCGTCACACCGTCTAAATACTTTTCCGCTTGTTCTGCATTGGCTAAAGCTTGTTGAAATTCTCCGAATATATAACTGAGAGTAAGTTTATTAAAATATAATATATGCAGCGCAAGGCGATCGTTAACTTTTTCGTGTTGCGGTAACGATTCCGTTTCATTGTAAGCTTGTCCTACCAAACAGGACGGACGATCCGATCGCTCCATTAAATTTAATACAGTTTGTCGATGAATCGCACTCCAAATACATACCGTTTCTTGCTTGAATTGACTGAAAGCACGGCTGTAGATTGCTACTTCTTGTTCGTGTTGGGACAATTCTGCACCGATTAAGTAGGAATTGAAACATTCATACACTCCACAATAGGCTGCAAATTCTAAATCTCCCGTTTCTAACCCAATTTGATATCCCGATCGCAAAAATTTTAGCGTTTCTCGTCCATGTTCTTGCCAATGTTTGATGTCTCCACCTACATTGATCGATACTTTAGCTGTAATTTCTTTAGCATGGAACCGCGCCAGCGTCTTTAAAGCTAATTGACCGAATTGATAACCCGCTTCTAAATTTCCGACTACGCCACACAGAATTGTGCCATAGATAGCATAACTGTATGCTGATAGCGGAGCATTTCCATATTTGATGGATAAATTTATTTCTTCGCAGACAATCAGTGGTAACAATTGAGGAATAGCTATATAAGCAGCTGCTGTTATACTTGCCAAAAAACGTAGCGCGGCTTTTTTATCTGCTTCGGTCATGTCCGGCAGATTGATTAAATCCTCGATCTGCTTGCTATTCCAATTGGCAGCTGTTGATTCTAATGCGTATTGAATATCCAACTGGCTGGGGGATTTAGGAAAACTTACACCTAACTGCTCTAAAATTGGCAGTGCAGTTTCTATGGCTTCCACAAACTTCTTTTGCGCTGCATAAGCCTGAAGTTTAACTTCATAAACTTTGACTTTATCCAGCAAAGTTTTAGCTTGTTGCAGCACATCTTCAAATAGCAAATTCATCAGCTCGAAGTTGCCGCACAAGTATGCAGCCTCTGCGGCTTCTTCGTGCAAAGCTAATGTCAGATCGTAATGATTTTGCCAGCTATCTTTTGGCAGCAATTTCATGCCGGTGGTTAAGTATCTGAGTGCAGCAGTGTAAGCGGTTGAAGCTTTTACTTTGCGTCCGGCAATCAGATTCAGTTGCGCTAATTGACTGCGTTCGGCTGGAGCGCTAATTAACGCGGCTCCATAATTTAACTGATTGACAATATCTAAAATATTCTCTTCTTGTCGCTCTACAGGTGTATTGCTAAGCAGCAGTTGCCCGATTTTTAAATGCGTAGCTTTTTTTCGCTCTTCTGGAATTAGAAAATAAGCTGCTTGCTGGACGCGATCGTGCAAAAATTTGTAAGTAGCTAATTCATAATTGGCAATCTGTAATTGCTCAGATTCTGACTCATTGGCTGTTGACAATAAATTGCGATCGCTTGAATGAAAAAATTTGTAAATTTCGCTTTTGGGTATAACCAATCCTTCTTGCAGCGCTTTCCACAGATCGGCTGCCGTTTCTGCGGGCGACTTCTCGTATACAATAGCAAGAGTGTTTAAATCAAAAGAGTTGCCAATACAGGCAGCCAGTTTCAGCACTTCCTGAGTATTTGCCGGCAACTTCTGTAACTGAAGCGCCATAAACTCCACCACATCATCTGTCAAACACTGCGCCTTAACTTGAGCGAGATCGCATTGCCAATACCTCGCTTCAAAATTAAAATTAATCAATCCATCTTCATATAAAGCTTTGAGAAATTGATTGCTAAAAAAGGGATTTCCCTTAGTTTTTGTATAAACCTGTTGGGTAAGCGGCAGGGCAATTTCTGGCGGACAGATGAGCGTGTCGGCAATCAGACGATTTAAGTTGTTTGAATTTAAAGGTGCGAGGGTAATTGTATTAACGGTTACCTCTTTTTTGCGAAGTTCCTCTAAGGTCAGCATCAAAGGATGCCCGTTCAAAACTTCGTTATCTCGATAAGCACCGATCAGCAACAAATAGCGCATATCGGTTTCGCTCATCAACAATTCGATTAACTTTAAAGAAGCAGAGTCTGCCCACTGCAAATCATCCAAAAATATTACCAGAGGATGAGAAGGACTGCTAAATACGCGCATAAACTTTAAAAACACCAAGTTAAACCGATTTAGAGCAGCACTTGGTTCTAATTCCGGCACTGGTGGCTGTACACCTATCAGTCGTTCTAATTCGGGAACAACATCAATAATTACCTGTCCGTTTTCTCCGACTGCATCGAGAATTTTTACTTTCCACTGTTCTATTTGTTGAGGGGTTTCGCTGTGCAATTGACTTATCAAGTCGCGCAAAGCTTGCGCGATCGCATAAAAAGGAATGTTGCGCTGGAATTGGTCGAATTTTCCTCTAATAAAACAGCCGCGTTGCCGCACAATGGGTTTGTGGACTTCGTTGACGACGGCGGTTTTCCCAATTCCTGAATAACCTGTCACTAAGATTATTTCGATTTGGGATTTGGGATTTGGGATTTGGGATTGGGGGTTAAATTCTTCTTTGCTGACTCGATTTTCCTGCGGATACGCTACGCGATCGAACGCCGCCAGTAGGGTAGCGACTTCTTTTTCTCTGCCGTAGAGTTTTTCGGGGATGAGAAAGCGATCGGAAATATCCCGCGCACCTAACGCAAAATTGGCAATCTTCCCAGAATTTTCCCAGTCTCGCTGGCAGGTTTCTAGGTCGTGCTTCAACCCCAAGGCACTCTGATACCGGTCTTCCGCCATCTTCGCCATCAGTTTTTCAATGATATCAGAAATAACTTGGGGAATTTCCGGGTTAATACTGTGTACCGAAGGGGGAAGCTTGGCAATGTGACAGTATACTAACTCCATTGGGTCGGTGGTAGTAAAAGGTAACTGTCCGGTCAGCAGCTCGTAGAATGTGATACCCAAAGAGTAATAGTCGCTGCGATAGTCAATCCCTCGGTTCATTCTTCCTGTTTGTTCGGGAGACAGGTAAGTGAGGGTACCTTCCAAGACGTTGGGTGAAACAAGTGCTTGACTTTCGCGGGGAAGAAGGGAAGAGATACTGAAGTCGGTGATTTTAATTTCTTTTGTATGGGGGTTTATTAACAGGTTGGCGGGTTTGATATCTTTGTGAATCAGCCGCTGACGATGCAGTTTTTCTAATGTGGCGGTAATTTGAATGGCAATGTCAAGAAATTCTGATAATATTACGGGACGGGTATTTGTATAGTCTTTCAAAGAAATGCCGCCAAAGTCTTCCATGACTAGGGCAAAACCGTTACAGTAGTTTTCTAGACTGTAGGGTTGGATGACGCCTTGTAGGTTAAGATTTTTAGCTATGGTATACTGATTCCGGAACTGAACAAGTTGGTTGAAGCTGGGATACTCACTCCGCATCATTTTCAGGACGACAGGTTGAGAATCCGACTGCCGCAGTCCTCTGTATACCACTGTTCTCGAACTTGAGTAGATTTCCGAAAAGATGCTATAGCCAGATAAGACAATCATGGTAGGGGTTTCAGCGAGATAGCTTTGAGAACGATCGGCACTGAGTAAGCTCGCGTCCGGGAGATATTATATTATCGGTCATAACATAAATATTTTTCTAGGGGGGAGGAAACAAAAAAAATAAAATAAACTTTAAATTTTCTACTAAAGATAAATTTTTTAGTAGTTCAACTTATCGAGCTTGTAGAAAAAAGATTTAATTCAAAACAGAATCATAGCTGTGGGAAGTTAGGCGATTATTTTTAGCGAGCAATAGAAAGATATAATAATTGATAATCGAAGATGTTGAAAGTAATTAATATTGCGAATATAGTCAAGATATCTAACAGTATAAAAACTTTTTTATTCAAATAAATGGCTCTCCCGCAGTTCAGGTCACCAGATTTTGGATGACAGGATTAACTGCTCGGAAATGTTTTCTAAATCAAAGCTAATTTCTTCAGTTTGATTAGGGTAGAGATACCAGATCGCCATATAGTTGTATCGTTGGTGCTGTTAAACAGGTTACGGATAATTGGCTAGCCGAGCCAAAATTTGCTACAAAGTAAAAGAACTGCTAATACGTTAAATAATATGTTGAACAAAAATTTAGCGATCGCTACTGCCGGAGTGACGATCGCGCTTTCTACTGGTTTATTGCTTCCAAGCGCGACTGCGGCACAAAGTTTCGATCGCATTTACGTTTTTGGTGATAGTCTCTCGGATATTGGCAATGTTTACGAAGCTACTGACAAAGAAAATCCTCTCAGTCCGCCTTATTTTAAAGGGCGATATTCTAATGGCCCTGTTTGGGTAGAATATCTCGCCTCTGATTTGAAATTACCCTTAAATCTCAATAATAATTTTGCTTACGGAGGTGCTACAACTGGGAATTCTCAAAGTGTACCTCTGGGAGTGTTAGCGCAAATCGAAAAGTTTAAAGCCAGTAAATCTACTAGCGATCGCAATCCTCTTTATATTATATGGGCTGGTGCGAATGATTACCTGGGTGGTGGAATCGATACTACTGTACCTGTTAATAATTTAACCAGTGCGGTGAAGTCGATCGCCGCTGTTGGCGGTAAAAATATTGTTGTAGTTAATTTGCCGGATTTAGGTAAGCTTCCGGGGACGCGAACAACGGAACGCGCCACTTTACTCAGCAATTTGACTGCAAAGCATAACAGCGAATTAGCTGCTGCGATCGACAATTTGCGGCAGCAATTAAACCCAGATATCAAATTGAAATATTTAGATGTTAACTCTATCTTTAACCAAGTTAGCAGCAATCCAAGCAAATACGGCTTTACTAATGTAACCGAACCGTGTTTCAAAGTACCAATTAAATGCAGTAATCCCGATCGCTATTTATTTTGGGATAACATTCACCCCACAACTGCCGCTCATAAGTTATTAGTAGAGTTAGGCTCTCCTACGATAACAGATCGGCCAAAATCTTCTAATTTTTCTATTCCTTTATTTACGATAGTGCTGACAGCTTTGATTTTTAGTATTTTAGGTTTTGGCTTGATAGCAAAACGCCGGAAAAACAGTAAAAATAAATAAGATAATCTGCTATATCTTCTCTTCATTAGACAACATTTCCAAAACTTTACATCTTCCCATCGCCAGATCGAACATATGCAATCCGAAATGTCGGGAGAGTTCTTCGCAAACTTTCACACCGCGAACGCTGTTACCCCTTTCATCCAATAGAGGGGAAAACACAGCAATACCGATTTGATTGGGAACTACAACAATAATTCCGCCGCTAATGCCACTTTTGGCGGGAAGCCCGACTTTGTACGCCCATTCACCGGCATAGTTATACATCCCGCAGGTGTACATGACGCTGAGAATATCTTTAACATAAGAACTATCGACAGCTTGTTCTCCCGTGATGGGATTGATGCCGTTATTGGCTAAAGTCGCCGCCATCACTGCCAAATCGTGACAGTTAACCATTAAGGAACACTGCTGAAAATATAAGTCGATCGCTTCATCAATTTTTTCATCAATCATGCCAAAATGGTGCATGAGGTGCGCCATTGCCCGGTTGCGATGTCCGGTAGTTCGTTCTGACATAAAAACTGATATATCGATAAAAATATCGTTGTGACCGATATATCGCCGGAACATATCCAACATTCGATTCAAGCGTTCTGTTGGCCCCGCACCTTTGATTAAACTGGTAGTAGCGATCGCACCCGCATTCACCATTGGATTATATGGTCGTTTCGAGCTTTCATCTAAGACGATCGCATTAAATGCGTCTCCCGTCGGTTCCACACCAACTTTACTCAAAACATAATCCCGTCCCCGATCCTCAAGTACCATCCCATATACAAATACCTTAGAAATAGATTGAATTGTGAATAATTGATGGCAATCGCCCACCTCGAAAACCCGACCGTCCAACGCGATCGCACAGATACCGAACAAATCCGGGTTTGCCTTTGCCAGTTCCGGGATGTAAGTCGCGACCTTACCGTCCCGGAGTGACTGGTACTTGAGATGCAAGTCGTTCAAAAACGACTGAAATGGCGATGCGACAACCTCAGATGGGTTAATCTCTGCTTCCCGATTGTCTCCACTTGCCATAATCTTTAAGATCCTGCCCTTAAGAATCTCTCTTTTTTAAGAATATCTCCAATGGGCAACTGACTGATGATGGAATGGGAACAGAAAACTAAAAAATTACATCAATGCTGGAATTTATTGACCGATCTCTCGCGATTAATATAGGTATATTTTTGCTTTCAGCTTTGGCAATTGCCATCAGCGGTAGCTTGATGACGGCTATAGCCGATCGTCTCTCCGAAAAAACCGGATTGGGACAAGCGCTGATGGGTGCCCTATTTTTGGGATTTAGCACCTCCTTACCTGGGATTGTTACCTCGGTCACAGCTGCCGCCTCTGGCTATCCAGAACTGGCAATTAGCAACGCGCTGGGCGATATCGCCGCGCAAACGGCGTTTTTGGGAATTGCCGATATCACTTACCTAGAGGCTAATTTGGAATACGCAGCTGCTGATGCTGCTACCCTGACGCAAGGAACGCTGCTGATAGTTTTACTAGCTATTCCTTTACTGACGAGGGCTTATCCATCGGTTAATATTTGGGGAGTTCATCCCGCTTCGATCGCACTCGTAGCCACATATATTTTCGGTTTGCGTCTGGTCGCCGATGCACAAAATCTGCCCATGTGGAAACCCCAGCAGGCAGAAAAGACAAATGTTGAGGAACTGCAAGCAACCGAGTCGGATAGTCCGGGATTAATTAGTTTGTGGTTGCGTTTCTTTTTGCTAGCCCTCGTTCTTGGCATTGCAGGCTATGGAGTGGAAGAAGCGGGAGTCGCGATTGCCGACTCTACAAGTCTTTCCGAAAATGCTGTTGGCAGTCTCTTCACTGCCATATCTACCTCACTTCCGGAACTGGTGACAACAATAGCGGCTGTACAGCGTGGGGCTTATACTCTAGCAGTTAGTGGTGTTTTGGGTGGCAATAGCTTCGACGTATTAGTTTTAGCTTTGTGCGACTTAGTTTATCCCCACGGATCGATTTATCCAGCTTTGACGCAAGACAAAGTTTTCGTTCTTGCCTTAACTATCCTGATGACTGGGATTTTACTCTTAGGCTTGTTGCGTCGGGAAGAACATGGAATTGGCAACATCGGCTTTGAGAGTTTCTTCGTGCTGTTGCTGTATTTAGGTGGGTTTTTGCTGGTGTTTTTCTCTAGTTGATCCGTTCTAGGGGCTAGGGAAGAGGGGATAGCCCAGATGAATCTGGTGAAGCCAACAAAAGCTTCTCCAGATTAGGTTTTGATGATGAATAATTTGGGGATTGTAAGTAGTCGGACAAAAGTAATCGACACTGTATGAACTTTTGTTAAGGCACTTGCAGGAGTGCCTTCGCACAGCGTGCCGTAGGCATATCGTGCATCGGCAC
>NZ_JACJPW010000194.1 GCF_014696265.1 Aerosakkonema funiforme FACHB-1375
TGGAGACAGGCGACCACGAAAATTAACTTGCGATTAGGAGGACAAGTTCCTCCTTCCTTTGGAAAATTCCCAGAGTCAGAGCGAGTCGCAGCGAAAGTTCAAAATGCCAACACTAAGAACTTGGATGTTGTACCAATTTGGGAGAGCCAAGTGGAGGTTTCATCGCATTTTGAACCCCCGTCCCTTTAGGGCTGGGGTGGCTTCAGGAAACTGGCATCAAAAACACTTTAACTCAGCGGTAGCAAAATCTCAAATTCTGTGCCGACACCCAGATGCGATCGCAAATTCAATTTGCCGCCATGCTTTTCTGTCACGATTTGATGACCGATCGCCAACCCCAGTCCCGTCCCTTTCCCGACAGGCTTAGTGGTAAAGAAAGTTTCAAAAATCCGCCCCTGAATTTCTGGTGGAATACCCGGCCCGTTATCGGCAATGCGAACGGCAGCCCAAGAACGATTTTCTAATTCTACCACCTGAGAAACAATTTCAATTCGAGGTTTCCACTGGCTAGCCGCTTTCTTATTCGATTCCTTCTTATCCATCAGTGCGTCGATCGCATTGCTGATAATATTCATGAATACCTGGCTCAACTGACCTGAGTAACAAGGCACTGGCGGCAGGTCGCCATAATTTTTCACCACTTCAATCGTGTATTTTACCCGATTATGCAGAATCAACAGAGTACTTTCAATACATTCGTGCAGATCGATCGCTTTTTGACTTCCCTCTCCCATATGGGAGAAATTTCGCAGGCTATTGACTATCTTGACTAATTGCTCTGTCCCTATCTTCATACTGTCAATCAGCTTCTGCATATCTTCTTGTAAAAACTCAAATTCTATTTCTCTTTTAATTTCTTCAACTTGCGGTGGTTTTTCTCTAATTGTTGTATCGTAAGCTGAAATTAACTTGATTAAATCTTGGCTGTAATTTGATAGGTATTCTAAATTTCCCGAAATAAAATTAACTGGATTTAAAATTTCGTGACCTACCTCAGCTACCATCTGTCCTAAACTTGCCATTTTTTCCGTTTGCATCATGTGCAACTTTGTTTGCTCGTGCAGTAGCCGCGTTGTCAGCTCGTGAATATGCGATTGGGCAATCAGCAATTCATGAACGTCTAATAATTTGTAAACTGTCGGCTCAATTTCCACCACAATCGGTTCGTATAGCAGCTCGGCAGGCCGCTGCAAAGACCGCCTCGCCGCCATCACAATTAGAGTATCGTCAGGAAAAATTAGCACATCTCTATGAGCCAATACATATAAACACTTTATCGGTCGCTTTAAAAATAATTCCAATCCGTAAGGTCGGCTCATACATTCTAAAAAACGCCGCCGGGAAATCATACCTGCAAACTGACTTTGCTCCACCAAAATTACTCCCGGCAGCAGCGGATTATCTTGAAATGCCTGTGCTACTTCGCTACCCGGACGATCGTTCTCTACACTGAAATCATACAGAGGCAAGTCTTGAAGCGTTGATTCCAGACTGAGGTCTTTTTTTTGCGAACTTGGTTGAACTGACATTTCCAGGGATGATTGTTTGAGAGCGAACATAAGCCTATGCCTCAATCAGTTCTTTTAATTGGTATAGTAAGATTCATATTCTACTTTATCATTATATTTTTTATTTGAAAAAATCTTTTATTTAAAACTTAATAGGCTAGAAAAATTAACCTTAAAAAAAACCTTTTTTAACCTAAACTTAACCTAATCAAAAATTTCCTCTTTTAAGTATTGATAATTTATACATCAATTAATTAGAAAGTATAAATATTTGTGAATAACGCATAAAATATCGATATCCGGCATTCCCAGCGATGAGATCGACTTGAGGCAGAGTAATGGCAGGAGCTCTTAAGCGCAGATGCTAACGCGATCGCGTCCGGATGCTTTAGACTCATAGAGAGCGCGATCGGCTGCTGCAATCAAGTCGATCGGAATCGATCCGGGTTCCGGAACCATAGTTGCGACACCCACACTGAGAGTGACATAAGGCTCAACACAAGAATTGATGTGGCGAATTTGTAGCGCTTTAACATTCATTCGGATTTCCTCTGCTACGCGAACAGCACCGGCAGCTGGGGTATTGGGTAAAATTACCGCAAATTCTTCACCTCCGTAACGCGCCACCAAATCCGCCGGTCGCTTCACCGCCGCGCTAATTGCATAAGCGACTTGTTGCAAACAAGCATCTCCCCCTAAATGACCGTAAGTATCGTTATAGTCTTTAAAACAATCGATATCGCATAGAATTAAAGAAAGTGGTGCTTGTTCGCGAGCGAGTTCGTGCCACTTATTGTCCAGGTATTCGTCAAATCGACGACGGTTAGCCACTTTTGTCAAACCGTCAGCAGTAGCGAGACTGCGTAGTTCGTGGTTCGCTTTCTCAAGTTCTTGATAAAGTTGATGAATTAGTTGAGATGCTAATTCGTGAATATGCGATTGAGCTACCAGTAATTGATGAGCATCTAAGAGTCTGTAAACCGTCGGTTCAATTTCCACCACAATCGGTTCGTACAGTAACTCTGCCGATCGCTGTAAAGAGCGCCGCGCCGCCATCACAATTAAAGTATCGCTTGGAAAAATTAAACTATCGCTATTCGCTAAAAGATATAAAGATTTAATCGGTCGCTTCAAAAACAATTCCAATCCGTAGGGGCGACTCATGTATTCCAAAAACCGCCGCCGGGAAATCATACCTAAAAGGCGATCGTGTTCTATCAAGATTACTCCCGGCAGGAGAGGATTGTCTTGAAACGCCTGCGCTACTTCGCCTCCACGCATATCGCTGCGTACACTAAAATCATAAAGCGGCAACTCTCCCAGCGTTGACTGCAAACTTAGTTCCCGCGCCTGGGATATCGGTAGAACTGATAACTCGGAAGAGATCTTTTTTGCAACAACCATTAAGCAATTCCTCAGTCAGCTCTTAGAGTCTATATTGCCAGATGCTCAAAGTACCCTTTTACACCCCTTTTTTTTTGTTTTTCTACACAGAGGTAGAAGCTCTTTGCTTGCTCCAGCACAAGATGGCGTACTATTGCAGATTAATGCCGGAATGCTATATTAGCGTATTCTCACTTTTGCTTAAGTAAAACTATACACAAAATAATATATACTAAAAAAGTTAAACAAATAATAACTTTTCATTAAAAATAAATTAATTATTTCTTAACAATATCACTGTGCAACGAGAAACCGTTCTTTTAGAATCTCTAGGCAAAAGTTTACGTAGGAACATTTTGTACCCGTTCCCCCGCTCCTCCGCTCGGAAAAATTAGCATACAAAAAACTAAATGACCAAAATAAACAGATCGTTTTTGAGGGTAATTTAATTCTTCAAAAAACCTCACGCATTGAAATTTTTACCCTCAAGGCATTACCGCAAAAAAGAAATCATCCAAAGTAAACGGTACACAAGAGTGAAACTCGACTTTAGCAATGCCAGATCGGTTCAAATCTAGCTGCTGCGGGCAAAATTCCGATTGCTCATCCGCTAAATTGGTTCCCTGACTTATCGTGCTAGTCTGGCCGAGGAAATTCCCATCCCGGTCATAGGCGCTTAAAACAACAATTCTGGTACTGCAAACAAAAGCGCCGACCCAGCTGCTGGGTTTGTCAAAAAAAGCATTTAGGCTCATCATATTTCCCATCGGCATGAGAAGTTTCGCTCCGGATTTAGGCGTAAATGCTGGGTTAGAAGGCTCTATGGCGATCGCACTGCTGAAATGAACGCCGAAGTGCCGATACTGGTCGGTCAGACGCTCAAACGGCCTCAAATTCTCGAAATCAAGCCGTATCAACTTTGGACTGACAAGTTCCATCTGGGCTAGTTGCAACATAATAAGCTCAGTCTAAACAGCCTCAGTAAATGACTACAAAATCCAAGTAAATGATTCCCTCTAATCTTTGGGCAAAATTTATGCTTATCTTCATCATCTCTTTACAGGCTATCCGTAAATTCCCCCGCTCCCTTCGCCCGTGTGGGTGAAAACAGCCGTACAGTCTTTCACCAGTTGTGATGGACAGGGCGATTAGACATCTCCAAAAATTCTTGTGGGGTAGGCATCCTGCCTGCCCTTTGAGATTCTTTTGGAAAAGATGACTATTGAACACTCTTGAAGGCTTGACCGATGCTCTGACAACTTACTACTTATGACCGCACCCAGAGAAAAGAAAGGATAATAGCTCCCCCAAACCCCCTCAAATAGTTAAAATGACTTCACAAACGCTTAGAGATTGCGGCTGCTGGGGCGGCTTAAAAATATTGCCCCCCACGAGCCAACTATTAGAAAACGCTGCTTGCCACTAATCGATTCAACTACCCCGCCCTAAGTAGAGGGCGGGGATTGTGAGGGGTAAGTCTCACAACGCAAGTGTTGAATAGCTCACGGAGACACAGTTTGGCACGAACTACCGAATGCTTCCCCAGTTCGGTCTATCTTCAAGCCCTCTTATCAGTGGCGTTGGGTCAAGCCAAGACATCCTGACTGTGTTGAGCGAGGGGACTTAAAACTGCTACTCGAAGGATTATCTCTTTATGCGAGTACCTGTATTATCTGCATCTGGGCAACCGCTAATGCCAACCAAGCCAAGTCGGGCAAGGCGATGGCTAAAAGCTGCTAAAGCCAAGGTTGTCTATAACGACCTCGGGATCTTCCAAGTCCAGTTAATTGAATACCCGAAAGGTGAAAGAACGCAGCCAATTGCTGTTGGTATCGATCCAGGTAAACTCTACACGGGAATCGGCGTTCAGTCAGCTAAGTTTACTCTCTGGCTGCCACATCTTCAGTTGCCGTTCAAAACAGTTCGAGAGCGGATGGAACAACGGCGAATGATGAGGAGAGGGCGTAGAGGTCGTCGAATCAACCGCAAGATTTCGTTCGACAAACGCGCTCACCGCCAGCAGCGATTTGACAATCGACGCCAACGCAAAGTACCTCCCAGCATCAGAGCTAATCGCGAATTGGAATTGCGAGTAATTGGCGAGTTGTCGTCAATTTACCCGCTTACCGATGTCGTTTACGAAATCGTAAAAGCAGTAGGCGACAAAGGATTTAGTCCTGTTATGGTCGGCCAGAAATGGCAACTTAAAAACTTAGAAAAGTATGGAGAAGTCAAGCAATACGAAGGCTGGCAGACGGCGAATACCCGCTGCTTTCTTGGATTAGAAAAACAGAAGCATTCCAAAGGGGATGCTATCCCGGCCACTCATGCAGTTGATGGCACAGCATTAGCCTGCCAAGCATTTATTCGGTATGGCATTGTTGACCGTCAAACAATGGGTTGGATTGGCGAAGTTCGGATTACGCCAGCACCATTTACGGTGATTCGCCGCCCACCAATTTGCCGCCGTCAATTGCATTTAATGGTTTCGAGCAAAGGTTGTATTCGCCGCAAGTATGGCGGCAGTGTTACTCGGCATGGTTTCAGGAAAGGCGATTTGGTAATGGCAACTCAAGGCAGCAAAACGCATCAGGGCTGGGTAAGCGGCGATACCGAAAAACAGGTTTCTGTTTCAGACCGAAACTGGAAACGGTTAGGTCAGTTCAGTAAAAACAAAGTCCGTTTGGTACAGCGAAGCACGGGTTTAATCGTGCTGCCAAACCGGAGATTGTCAAATTTGATGGCATCGAACCATCAAATTTGACAAGCTATCCCTCTCCGGCCTGCTTCGCTGAGGCCGGAGTCTCCCGCAATAATCAGATGAATCAATTCCAGAATGCTTTTACCCTATTCCTGAGTTTGCTAGTAGAGGCGATACCGTTCCTGCTACTGGGAGTTCTGTTTTCAGGTTTGCTGCTATTATTTATCGATGAACGCTCCTTAAGTGCAGCTATGCCTCGCAATCCTTTACTGGGAGCTTTAGCCGGAAGTTTAGCGGGCTTTCTGTTTCCGGTTTGCGAGTGCGGCAATGTGCCAGTAGCGCGGCGGTTGCTGATGCAGGGGGTACCCGCACCGGTAGCGATCGGATTTTTACTCGCAGCGCCGACAATCAATCCGATCGTGATTTGGGCAACTTGGACAGCATTTCGAGATCAACCGGAAATTGTTGTGCTGCGCGTAGTATGTTCCCTATCCATAGCCACCATTATAGGCTGGATATTCAGCGCTCAAGCTGACTTGCGACCGCTGCTACAAAAATCCACCGCCTGCGCTGTCCCACCCCCCAAACGCGCTTGGTCTGAAATACCTAACCGAGAAAATGCCAGTCCAGCTTTATTGCAATCCGGTACTTTTTTACTGAGTGGGCCCGGTAAAGTCCTCCGTATGGACAGCGCTTCATTCCCCATGACCGCAGCTCCCGCCAAGGTAACAAAACCGATGAAATATCGCCTGCGTCTGTTTCTGGACAATACAGTGCAGGAACTGCGCGAATTAGGGGCAGTATTAATCGTAGGAAGTGCGATCGCAGCTTCTATTCAAGTCCTGGCTCCTCGCGAAATTATCCTCAGTTTGGGTCAAAGTCCGATTACATCGATCTTAGCCATGATGGTATTGGCAGCAGTAGTATCTATTTGTTCGACAGTCGATTCGTTCTTTGCCCTTTCCTTTGCTTCTGCATTTACCAGCGGTTCCTTGTTAGCATTTCTGGTGTTTGGCCCGATGATAGACCTCAAAGGTATTGGGTTGCTGCTGTCAGTCTTCAAACCAAGGGCGGTAATTTATTTATTGGCTCTCGCAGCTCAACTTACCTTCTTGTTTACTTTGCTTTATCAATTTGCTTTTGGCTAATTGCTGTGTGGCAAAGCTCACAAAATTCCAAATTGAAACTATTCAATTTGAAATCTAAAATCTGAAATTCCGCTCTTTTCACCGATGACAATCCAAAATCCCAAATCCCAAATCCCAAATTCCTTACTGCGCTGGTTAGATGTATTGGCCATCATTGCCTGGGGCATATTGCTCCTGAGATATTGGCTTACGGGCAAGTTATATTTGCTCATTCATCCCGATTACTTTTGGTTGGTAATCGCAGCAGGTTTTATGCTGTTGGCGATTGGCTCTCTCAGAGGTCTTTCGCTCCTATTGAATCCACAAAGGAACAGATATCAATCTGACACCGTACAAAATAGTTGGCTCGTGGGGCGACTGGACAATATTGCCGCTCCACAAGTTAGAAAGACATTAATTGCCTCTGTACTTTGGTTAGTAATTACAGCTGGCGGGCTGATGCGCCAACTCTTCGGTTTCAAGAAAGAATCTTCATCGCGGCGCGATCGAACTAAAGAAAATCAACCCTCTGCTTTCCCTCCTCCCCTCTCCAATTCCCAAGCCCAACACATTTCCTTATTTCCCCCAGGTTGGAGTACCGCTTTGCTTTTGACAGGGGCGCTCTTGGGTTTTACGATCGCACCCCGACCGTTTACCAGCCAAACCGCATTATCTAGAGGCATAACCGATTCCTTGACGATGACCCGATCGCAACCCCAAGAATTTCGGAGTGCCAAACGCCCCGAAGAGCGATCGCTCATAGACTGGGTAAGAACTTTAAATGCCTATCCAGAACCCGACGCTTATACCGGACAAAAAGTGAAAGTGCAGGGTTTTGCCGTTCATCCTCCAGAATTACCCCCAGAATACCTTTTACTTTCTCGCTTTATACTTACCTGCTGCGCCGCAGATGCCTATCCGGTAGGTTTACCAGTTAAACTGGGCAAACAAAGCATCAACACCCAAACTTCTGGCTCAGAATCTGGGTCGATCGACACGGATACTTCGTCCCAACTCCGCAGAGACTTCAAACCCGATACATGGTTAGAAGTGGAAGGTGAGATGATCACCGAAAACTTCGGCGGTAAACGCCAATTGACTATTCAGGCAAGCTCGGTCAAACTAATTCCCGAACCTAAAAACCCCTATGATTATTAGTTATTAGCCATCCGTCATCACCTATTAGCCATTTGTGAAAAGCTAATGAGTAACGATCGATCGCTAATAACCAATTACCGATCGCCAATGACCAATCAGAAATTCAAAATCCCAAATTTAAAATTCATAGAGCCGCTTGACCGGGTTGCTATTACAGTTATGCTCGTCCTGACTGCGCTCATTGGGCTACTGTTATTCCAAGGTGATGGATCGGCTCCCCGCGTGCGCGATTTTAACTGGCAGGATAAACAAATCGGCGTTGAAGATAACCGCTTTATCCTGACTTTTAACCGCCCCATGAACCATACCAGCGTGGAAGCAAATTTGCAAATCGATCCACCCCTACCGGGAAAATTTAGTTGGGCGGGACGGAAAATGGCATATACTTTAATCGCACCAGCCCCCTACGGCAGCGAATATAAAGTGCAGTTGCTCGGAGCAAAAGACAGATTTGCTTCGCCAGAAAAAGGAACGCCAATCCAACCTTTTACAAGTAAATTCCGCACCCGCGATCGCGCTTTTGTTTACCTGGGTGTAGAAGGAAGTGAAGCCGGACGCTTGATGTTAGTCAATCTCAGCGCTCCAGAACCAAAACCGATCGCCCTGACCCCAGCAGATTTATTGGTGAGCGATTTTAAGCCTTATCCCGACTCGCGTCGCATTTTGTTTTCCGCAAGCGATCGCCGATCCGCAGGTCAAGCAGTACTGGAACAAAATCTCTACACAGTGACGACCGGTATAGATCCGCAATCTCCAGGCTCCCAAGCGACAAATCCAGAACCAGCCGGTAAAATTAGGCTGATTTTAGATAATAAAGACTACCAAAATCTCAAGTTTGACCTGTCGCCGGATGGAAAAACAATTGTAGTGCAGCGGATGAATCGGCGCAATCCATCGGATTTTGGCATTTGGATAGTGAAAATGGAGCGATCGGATCGTCCCATAGCCAAACCCCTGGAAGGACAACCGGGAGGGGATTTTTTGATTACGCCTGACAGCAAAGCTTTAGCGATCGCGCAAGCAGAAGGATTGGCGATCGTACCCTTAGAAGCACCCCAGGATAAACCTCTCGATTTTTTGCCCAAATTCGGTACAGTGGCTAGTTTTAGCAGAGATGGTACTCAAGCGGCGATGGTGAAATTTAACACAGATTACACGCGATCGCTGTATCTAGTAACCAATCAGGGAATCGAAAAAGAACTTTTGCGAATTACCGGCTCAATTTTAAGCGCCCAATTCGATCCTACCGGGCAAACTCTTTATTGTTTGCTCACCAAACTTATCTCCGGCGAACAGTACCAAGAACAACCATATATTGTCACCATCAACCTCAAAACATCTGAAATGAAACCCCTCTTGGTACTGCCAAATCAGCGACAGGTGCAAATCAGTCTATCACCTGATGGTATTGCCCTCCTATTTGACCAACCTACTACAACGCCCATACCGGTAGGACAGCAGTCAGATGCTCCCCGAACGGATAGCGGCGAAGCCGTTACTTCCAGCAGCCTCTGGCTACTACCTGTGATTTCTGCTGCACCCACAGAAGCAACGCCTGCCCAAATGCAACCGGAACAGCTTCCCCTGCCTGGTTTTCGTCCCCGCTGGCTCCCCTAAGAGGGGTTAGAGGTTAGGGGTTAGGGGTTAGGGGAGAGGAAAAAGAGAAAAGGCAAAAGATTTATTCTC
>NZ_JACJPW010000195.1 GCF_014696265.1 Aerosakkonema funiforme FACHB-1375
TAATTGTGCCGATGCACGATATGCCTACGGCACGCTGTGCGAAGGCACTCCTGCAAGTGCCTTAACAAAAGTTCATACAGTGTCGATTACTTTTGTCCGACTACTTAAAACGATCGGGATCGAATTGTTCGGGTTGGCTAAAAATGCGGCTATCTTGATGGGTTTCCGGGATGCGGTAGGTAATCTGCCAACCTTTGGGAACATAATAACCGTTAAATTCAAATGGCTCGATCGCACAGCGAAAACCACCGCCCACCGGCGGGTAAAGTCGTTCCACTTCTCGCAGCACTTGCTCTAGATAGGTCATTTGTTTGATCTGTTCCATTGTCAGGGAACCATCCCCCGCCAGCTTTTGTTGTTCGGCGCGGGCGCGTGTCCATACGTCGGGGTGCTGTGCTAGCGCCATGCAAAACGAAGTGAGCATGGATGTGGTTGTCTCGTGTCCTGCAAACAGCATTAGCAGCGCTTGGACTTTGAGTTCTTGCATACTCAAGCGGTTGCCTTCTTCATCGCGACTCTGGACTAGCAATCCCAAAGCATCCTGTGCGGGTTCTTGCTGCCTGTGCAGCACGGCTTTTTCGATGTGTACTAGGAGGCGATCGCGTGCCCGCAAAGCCCGCCCGTAGGTAGTCCAAGGCCAACGCAAGGGCACTGTAAAAAAGCCATCAGTCAGTTCGGTAAACCATTGACTCAGTTGCGTTGTCTCCTCTCCCGGTTCGCTACCGATAAGTAGAAAACTGGCAATTTCAAAAGTCAGTTGTTTGAATTCTGGAAACCAAGTAAAGCTGCCAAGACGCTCCCATTTTTGCAAATAATTTTGGGTCATGCGTTCCATGACGCTCAGGTAGTTGCCCAGCGCTTTACCGTGAAAAGCTGGCATGAGCAATTTGCGGTTTCGCTGATGTTCTGCTCCTTCTTGCAAAAATAGAGACTCACCCAGCAGTTCTTTGAAGGTATCGGGCCAACCTTCCCGCCAAGAAAACCGATCCATATGGCTTGACAAGATGAAGCGGTTCGCCTCCGCGCCTGTCATGAATACGGTAGGACGCCCCATGATGTGGGTTTTGAAAATCGGCCCATATTTTTTTTGGCGGTTATTTACAAAGTTGCGATCGCGCAAAAAGCTGACTGTTTCCCCAATCAACGGCAAACCAAAACTACCGGGGGGTAAAGGTAGCGACCCTCTGGCTTCGGTTGTTTTCGTCATCCCAGTTTCTCTCCCAATCAGAATTTTAGATTTTAGATTTTCTTCCTATCTAAAATCTAAAATTCCCGATTGACTTTTGACATTTGACTTTTAACTTTTGCCTTTCGCCTTTTTCACACCACCTTCAAAATCATTCCCTCTTGAGCTAGCACAGCTGTGGGGGAAACTGTTAACATCTTCTCTTTGAGTTGATCGAGAAAATCATCGCTGTGACCCGGTTCGTGGTGAAATTTCACAAATTTTTTCACCCCAGCTGCCTCAGCTATTTTTACTCCTTCTTCCCAGGTAGAGTGTCCCCACCCGACTTTGGGAGATTTCGGATTATGATACTCGGCATCGGTGTACATAGAATCGTAAATCAAAAAGTCGGCTTCGCGGGCCAGGTGCAGCACATTTTCATCCATACGATCGGGGAAATGTTCTGTATCGGTGCAGTAAAATACCGAGTGTCCCTGCCATGTCACTCGATATCCCATCGCTCCATTTGGGTGGTTGAGCGGCCCTGTTTCAATAGTGATATCATCTAGGGTGATAGTATCCCCGCAGACCATATCGTAGAATTTCAAATCTGCTTGCATTCCTTCTAGGGGCACTGGCGAATTCGGATGGAGTACTCTTTCGATGAAATGCTGTTTCATCGAACCCCCATCTTGTGGCACCGCTCCATATATATGAAAGCAATTACCTTTGATAAAAGCTGGAGTAAAAAAGGGCACTCCTTGAATGTGATCCCAGTGGTAGTGGGTAAAAAACATATATGCCTCTACAGGCATTTCCTTGAGTAAACTTCTACCCAATACGTGTAAACCGCTACCGCCGTCAAAGATGAGGCGCTTGCCACCTACCCGCATTTCTATACAGGAGGTATTGCCGCCATAGCGTGCGGTTTGGTTTCCAGGGGTGGGTATGCTACCTCGGACACCCCAGAACTGAACAACAAATTCGGAAGAAGGGCTAGTTTCCATCTGCATCTTCAAATTTCAAGGTGCCACATTGCCCCTGGTGCCGTAACAAATGATCGCACAGCACTAAAGCAACCATTGCTTCTACCATAGGCACGGCTCTAGGTAAAACGCAAGGATCGTGCCGTCCTTTGGCGGCGAGTGTTGTTTGTTCGCCTTCACGAGTCACGGTACGCTGCTCTTTACGAATAGTAGCTGTAGGTTTGAATGCCACTCGCATAATAATGTTTTCGCCGTTAGAAATGCCACCCTGAATGCCTCCAGAACGGTTAGTCGCAGTGCGAATATTACCGCTGGAGTCGATATAAAATTCGTCATTATGCTCGCTGCCCGTGAGCAGCGTACCTGCAAATCCAGAGCCTATTTCAAACCCTTTACTCGCCGGTAAGGACATCACACCCTTTGCTAGGTCTGCTTCTAGTTTATCGAATACTGGCTCGCCTAAGCCTTTAGGTAAGTTCCTCGCCACACATTCTACGACGCCGCCGATCGAATCGCCAGCTCGCCGCACTTCTTCGATTAGTTCGATCATCCGATCGGCACATTCGCCATCCGGACAGCGGACTATGTTGCTTTCTACCTGTTCCATCGTGATGGTGTTAGGATCGACGACGCCTTCTAGGTCTTTAATTCGCTTAACATAGCCGATTATTTCCACATTAGCGAACTGTTTAAGAATTTTTTTAGCGATCGCGCCTGCGGCTACTCTACCGATTGTCTCTCGCGCCGAAGATCTGCCGCCACCCTGCCAGTTGCGGATGCCGTATTTAGCGTCGTAAGTAGCATCGGCGTGGGAAGGGCGATATTTCTGGGCCATTTCATCGTAATCTTGCGGGCGGGTATCTTGATTTTTCACCAAAATTGCGATCGGCGTTCCCAGCGTTTTGCCTTCAAACACGCCTGATAGGATTTCGCAGGTGTCACTTTCTTTGCGCGGGGTGACGATTTTGCTTTGTCCCGGACGCCGCCTGTCTAATTCTACTTGAATCTCTTCGGCAGATATTTCCAGTCGGGGTGGGCAACCATCAATTACGACTCCCACGCCGCCGCCGTGGGATTCGCCAAATGTAGTGATGCGAAATAGATGACCGAAGATGTTGCCCATAAGGTTGTACTGAGGATCGAAATATTGATTTTAGCAGCGATCGAGCTTAACACCAAGATATTGTAAAGAGGTTTGCTGAAACCTCTTTACAATAGCTGTTTTCTGTCCGCTTGAGTTTGCTGTTCAGGTGGAGATGCCATATTCCAGCAATTTTACTTAGTTAACTCATGGCGATCCGGAAAAATGTTTTTATACTACTTCTAAGTCGCGCAGATAGTAAAACCGATCGCTATCGATATCCTGTCCTTCATCACATCCTAAGTAGCCTGTCAGCGGCGAGCAAAGTTCCATCAGTACCCCGTGCAATTCTTCCCGATTTAAAAAAGGCGGTGGCGCGTCAGCACTGGCATAATAGCCTTGCAATTCACTAAACTTAACACTTTCTGTATTACTTTTTTTTAAAATATGCTTGACTAACTGCACAAGGTACGATCGCAACTTTAGTTTACTGTAAACCAATTCGATATATTTCTCAACTGCATTATCAGCTTCTCCTGGATTCTGACAATCTTTCAGTTTAAATATATCTACGGCTCCAGGATACTGGCTTTGCAATTTGGCCAGTTTCTCAAGGGTTCCCGGTTGAATATCATCCATATCTTGTATCTTTGCTGCATTTTCAAGTATAATGTTCATTTTAGCTCAGTCGCTCGACATCTCGCGGATAAAGTAGAATCCATCGCTATCTTAAATTAATTTACCCCCATTCATCTATTTCTGCTGGGAATTTAAAGAAGAAGAATCCTCTGGTATAGAAATTTCTTCAGGAGGTATCCAGACAACTTTACCATCTCGCCACGCGGCTACAGGATTACCTAAAACTTTGTGTTTCCAAACAGCTTTTTGCACGGCTCGATTCAAAGCTCGATCGATCGAGATTCCCTCAGAAAAAATTTCTCCAATCCTTTGTTCATTTGTTGCATTCATTAGCTAAATACCTTTTTAATATTTCCCCATGTACTATTTTCATAAATTACCTCTTCAATTATTCCTCTGCCAGAAGCGATTAGGCAAGTTTCGGCTGGATTAGAATTATCATAAAACCGCCAGCTATCTGCTAAAGGTTGGTATAATTGAAAGAAATTTTGGATACCTGAATTATACCGCCTTCGTATAGTTTCTTCCGGGACATTATGACCGCCTTCGCGAACTCTTTGTTGGACGCGAGCGATCGCAACCTCTGGGCTAGGTAACCAAAGGAAAAGGAGGTAAAATACATAACCTGCTTGGCGTAAGTTAGCAATCCAAGGAGCAAAAGTTCGACTAGCTAGAGTAGTTTCAAAGGCAAAATTTGCTCTTTGATTGGCTAGTTGTTGTAATCGTTCTAGCATAATTCTTCCAGCTTGAAATGCCACTGCTTCTGGAGCAAATGCCGATAATCCTTGCGCGATCGCATCCGCGTTGACAAATTCATTTACTCCAAGCGTTTCTTGTAATAAGATAGGGGCAACTGTCGATTTCCCCGCACCATTTGGCCCTGCTATAACAATTAAGTTTGGCATATTCAAGCGGTTTATTCTATTGGCAAATCGCGGAGAAAGCAAAAGCGATCGCTCTGCCAATCACTACCTTTTTTCCGTCCTAAGTAACCTGTTAAAGGCGAGGAAAGTTCTAGGAGTAATTCGTGAACCAATCGTAAATCCTCTGGTTTAAAGGTTTGTTCCTTTTCCTTAAACACGGCATTATATTGGACACGAACTTCGGCTGTTAAATGTCCGCTTCCAGCTTCACCCAGTTGTTTTACTGCTTCAACGATATGCGATCTCAGTCTAATATCTTTCAAAACTTTTTCTATATATTCATGAATTTTGCTATCAATTTGACCCGCTTCTAAATATGGTTTTAGTTCAATTAGATTAACTGAGCCTGGATATTTTGCTTGTAGTTCAACTAGCTTTTGTAGAGTCATAGGTTTGATTATGCTAACTTTTGAGACTTCAGCTGATTCTCGAAGATTTTTAGTTGGCTCACCAGGGCCAATAATCAACCTGACAGCGGTCATATAGTTCTCTTTTAAGTGCCTTTTACCAATTCTGTCCAACTCTTCAACTGTGCGATCGGGAATACTTCTACCAGCTTTACACTCTCCAGCTAAAGGATATGGCTTTGAGCAAAATAAATCCAAACCGCCTGCGCCACCTTTGTAAGATTCATTAATCGTAAAACCTATAAATTCAAGGCTACGGCGTACAATATTTTCAAAATCTGTTCCTGCTTGATAATTGCTCTTTCCTTCATCCAGTTCTTTACTTCGATTACCCAGTTTAGTAATATTATCTATCCATGACAAATCCGAAGTAATTAGTTTTCCTTGCTTTTCATTAGCATCTTTTTCTGTAGCAATTGGGTCTGGAGATTCAATAATGACCTCTTCAGATTTATCGAGATCGATTATGTTAGGTATCTTACCTGTCGGCTCACTGATAATTTTCCGAATGATATAATTGTTAATAACTAGCTTTCTCTGGGCAATAAACTCTAAAATTTCCTTTTCTGTCAACCCGTGATCTACTTGACCAAGGTATACAGATCGAATAGCTAAAAGCGGTTTTATCGGATTTACTTTCAGTGGAACCCATTCCCCTCGCTTGGAAGATATAAGTTTATTTAAACACTCTTGAGCTTGAGTTGCTCCTGGGTTAATTTCTTTAGCACGAACTAAGCAACTACGATGTATTCCAAATGTTTTGAATGCAATTAGCCGCCTTAATCCAGCTAACACACTATGGGTACTAGATTGCTGAAGTACAGCCACTCCTATTTTGATTGCTTTGGCGTTTTGCTTAACTAAAATTTTGAAGTCAATGTAACCACTATTTTCTTTTTTTGGTTCAATCTCTTCAAGTCGGTAAACTTTTGCTTCTTCTATCGTTTCTCCAAGTTTAATCAGGCTTTGAAATCCCCACCTCAGAGCATCAGCAAGTGTCGCTTTATCTTCCATTAAGGTGTCTATAGACTGTTCAATTACTGTCATTTCTTTACTAAAAGCAACTTCAACAGGGTGAGGTGGTGTATCTGGTTGCTTAAAGCCATTATCTGAAGAAGATGTACTACTAACTTGAAAATTCGTTGCACACCATTGCAAAACTTTACGTACTGGCGGTTTTTCTTTAACTTGTTGTCTAAGTTGGTTTTCTGTAAATGGATAGAGGGGATGATGAGGAACTAAATTTTTTGACCTATAAAAGTCTTTAAGCCATAGAGTAACTAGCTGAACAATTGAGTCCCCATCCATAGGTCTTAACTCAATTGATTCTGTTGCCGCAGATGAAAGGCGATCTGGTATGCCGCCTGAAAGTTTTTTAATTTTTAATTTCCACGTATCTGGCATCATTACTGTTAAAATAACAACGCCTTTACTGGTACTCAATAGATTAAGACTGTCAAAAATATTTTTAACTAATCCAGCAACAGCTTCAGGTTTGTGAAAACTCCCTTCATCAAGGTTAACTATTTCTAGTTCATCAAAACAAATAACTACTGGTTTGTAGTCACTCAACAAAGTTAAAATTTGTAGTACGCTTTCAAATGCGTTGGCTTCTCGTTGTTCTTTATCAATGTTGGGTAGTCCTAATTCAGCAGCTTTTGCTTCTGATAAATCATTGCCAGATAACCATTTAATCGCGTAAGAGGCATTAGATTCTGAAAGTGTCCATAAAATAGCCCGAATAATATCCGGGTCACTATTAGGATGATTTTTGATAATTGACGCGGTTAAGTGATCTATTAAATTTTTGTTTTTAGCTAACGCATAGGAAAACTTTTTTTCAATCAAGTCTTTAGGAGAATTTTGCTTTTCTGTGGCTATATTTAACATGGCCGTAGCTAGTTCTTGCCACTGCTTTACTCCTTGGCTACCAACCTGGTTGAGGCTATCTGACAAAATTTGTAAAAACTGGTATTTTAGCAGATCTGAGTGAGTAAAACGATTAGCCCCAGCGTAGATAAATAAAGCGCTACCATGAGCTTGTAAATAGTGACGAATTCGACTTAAAAGGTGCGTTTTTCCTACTCCTTTTTCAGCGGTTATAGCGAGAGAAGTAACTTTGGCTTCACCAGAGCTAACTTGTTGAATGGCCTGAAAAACAGCATCAGAAGCATGAGCATTTAGAGTCGATAGATCGGGGAATCCTTGACCCCAAACATCGTTAACCCTAACAACAGCAGCCCTAGCAAAAGGGTTATGACTTTGGATAGCAGCGTTCAGTTTTTCTATGGGAGAAAAAGTAGATATGGTTGCGGTCATAAGTGTGAGGTAGAGAACTACTAAAAGGTCAAGTTTGAGTTTAGGGATTCAAGCGCTTGGCGTAGTAACGCAATCCACTTAATGGAGTGGTAATGGAGTCTTCAGCTTTATCAGGGCTCATATCTGGCATCTCTCCTCCCATAAATTGAAAAATATCATTAGCTTGCATTTCGAGTAGCCACTCGTTGAACTGCGATCGCGCAACCTTCTCCCCAATCTCCCGTCGTATCCTGTAAATTGGCACCAAGTTATCCAAGTTGTAATCACGGTTGAGTTTGTCGTAAACATCCAATGCCACACCCTTGAACTCGTCATAAGAAGCGATCGCACCCTCTACTCCCTTACCCGCAACAGCTGGTGCAGTTCCTCCATCACCTAGAGTTCCCCCCGCGCCGATCCACTTCAACAGCGCATTTGCGGTTTTTGCACCAACTTGGCTGCGAAAACGGAAATCGGGACTTTTCAAAATACCGCTCAACATCTCAACGCCTTTTGCAGGCATTTTGTATCCCTTCTTGGAAACTTCGATCGCACCTTCTCCCTGTAACTGATCGAAAAGCTCCTGAAAATCTCCCTTTTTCCCACCCTTGGGTACAATTCGTCTTGTCAGCTGTCCCGTCGCGACTTCCTGCTGCGATCCCCCTAAATCCCACAAAGCTAGCAACAGGCGAACTTTGGCGTGAGTATTTGTACTCTGTACATCTGTTTCGGATGGCATATCAAAACTTCCACAAATATTGGATTTGAAAATAACTGAAAAAAAGTAACCTATTAAAGTTTTCCCTATTCACAACCGTGGGCGCAACTCTCGCTACACTCACCCCGAACTGTTTACTTCTGAGATCTTTGATTTTCAGGCTTCTTTGATTCGATCGTCTACGAGCTATTTAACAAAATTTAAA
The DNA here is from genome assembly GCF_014696265.1 of Aerosakkonema funiforme FACHB-1375. Lineage (GTDB taxonomy): Bacteria > Cyanobacteriota > Cyanobacteriia > Cyanobacteriales > Aerosakkonemataceae > Aerosakkonema > Aerosakkonema funiforme_A. The sequence continues at coordinate 8,423 of NZ_JACJPW010000195.1, forward strand.
ATTCTTCTATTAGAAGAGCGATCGCTTTAATAATTTTTTCTCAAAAAATTTAGGTTTTGTGCGCGATCGGAAACTAAAATCATGGTGCGATCGAATTTCAATCCAATACCATAACTATATAAATTAGTCAACATAAATTGTTGCCTTTTTGCATAAAAAACAAAAAGCGCCCCCCTAAAAGGAGAGCGCTTTTTGTTTAGCTAAATCTCAAACTTAGCCATTGATAGCAGGAGCAGTCATAGCAACCGGAGCAGAAACACCAGCAGCCAAATCCAGAGGGAAGTTGTGAGCATTACGCTCGTGCATCACTTCCATACCCAAGTTAGCGCGGTTGATAATATCAGCCCAAGTTCCAATCACGCGACCTTGCGAATCCACAACCGATTGGTTAAAGTTGAAACCGTTGAGGTTGAAAGCCATCGTGCTTACACCTAAAGCGGTGAACCAAATACCAACCACCGGCCATGCACCCAAGAA
>NZ_JACJPW010000196.1 GCF_014696265.1 Aerosakkonema funiforme FACHB-1375
ACTGAAGAGATAGTCGAATCTCCCGCAAAGGAATCGTCGGGAAGTGGAGCGGCAGATGCAGATTTGGTTGAGGAACCAGTATCTGAAGTACCAACAACTGCAATATCTCCAACACCACAAATTGTTGCACCATCAATAAACCGATTAGATGCGGAAGCAGAAGAGATAACAACTGAAGAGATAGTCGAATCTCCCGCAAAGGAATCGTCGGGAAGTGGAGCGGCAGATGCAGATTTGGTTGAGGAACCAGTATCTGAAGTACCAACAACTGCAATATCAGCGTCTACACAAATTGTGGAATCACAAATTCAGCAATTAGATACAGAAAAAGAGACGGAAGAAGAGGCAAAAGAGGCAGAAGAGACAAAAACTGAAGCAAAAGCAGAATCTCCAGATGAAGCGTTGGTAAGGTTGTCGTCGGATGTCGATTTAGAAGAAGAAATAGCCGCCGAAAGGGAAACAAGGACAACTGAAGTTTCAGAAATTGATGAAACATCGGCCAATCAACCAACGGCAACAGAAGCAACAATCGATGGGGTAGAAGTTTGGTTTAACAAAGGTTTGCAGCAAGCAATGGCGGGAGATTTTCAGGCAGCTATTGCTAACTGGAATAAAGCGTTAGAATTAAAATCGGACTTTTACGAAGCATGGAATAACCGGGGCAATGCGCTAGCGAATATAGGAGAGTATGAAGAAGCGATCGCATCTTACGATCGAGCAGTAGAATACAAACCAGACTATTACCAAGCTTGGTACAATCGCGGCAATGCACTGGGTAACTTAGGCCAACATGAAGAAGCGATCGGCTGTTACAGTAAAGCAGTAGAATACAAACCAGACTTTTACCAAGCTTGGTACAATAAAGGCTGTGCGCTTTATAATATAGGGCAACAAGAAGATGCGATCGCTTCCTACAGCAAAGCCCTGGAATTCAAATCAGACTATCACCAAGCTTGGTACAACCAAGGCACTCTTCTATATAACATAGGTAAGAATGAAGAGGCGATCGCAGCTTACGATCGAGTCATAAAATTTAAGCCAGAAGATCACCAAGCCTGGATTAACCGAGGCATTGCCGCCAGAGATTCGATCGACTATAATTCTGCCGTTGCCTCTGTACCAGCTACCCAGAACCAAGATTTGAACTTGCGAGGGTATGAGGGAGAACTGGCAAGCTATCAGGAAGGATTGAAGTATTGTCAACAAGATACCCACCCAGAAGGTTGGGGCGATTTGCACAGAGCGATCGGCAACGCCCACTATTTTAAAGGGCGATCGGCTCCAAATCCCAGCGATTATTACCGTCAAGCTGTCGATGAGTACAACGAAGCCCTAAAAACAATCACTGAAGCAGATTTTCCCGAACTGCATCTAGAAGTTTTGCAATCTTTAGTTCGCGCAGATTTGGGTTTGGGACAAAAAGATGAAGCCGCAGAAATACACCAACGCGGCGTAGAATTGTTGCAGCGCTTGTTAAACGAACCGCAACGTTCCCAGTCCAGTAAAAAACAACTCGCACTCAAACAAGCCGCTTTTCAGCAGCTGACAGTAGATATCGCCATCCAGTCTGGGCAATTTATAGAAGCTTTAGAAGCAGCCGAAGCTGGAAAAAATTCCTGCTTGCATTGGTTACTGTATGGCTGGAAGGAAGAGGTTCCCTCACCGAAATATGCCGAAATTCAACAAATTTTGAATCCGACAACAGCCGTCGTTTACTGGCACATCAGCCCCTGTGCCTTAACCACTTTTATCATCAAAAATGATGCCCCAGCACCTATAGTTTTACCAGCCAATCGTTCTTTGGAAAAGAACGAGTACCTCAATCGCTTGGTAAAATTTGAAAATTGGGTAAAAGATTGGAATCAACAATACCAAGAATATCAGCCAGAAAACTCAGATTCCCTCGCCGTCAGTGAGGAGGACAAGAGTGGGATCGACTGGCGGGATAAATTACCGGAAACGATCGCCCAACTGCGTCAAATTCTCGGCATTTCCACAATAGAACTATTGCTGGCCGGAATTGATAAGTTGATATTTATTCCTCACCGCGACTTGCATCGCTTACCCCTTCACGCTTTGTTTGCCGATAAATTCAGGATCGCTTATTTACCCAGCGCCCAAATTGGACTGAATCTACGGGAAAACACCCCATCCACTACTCAACAGCCAGCCGCAAGCACTCTTTTGACTGTGGAACAACCCGAAAGTACAGGATTAAAGCCACTGCTATTTGCGAAAATTGCATCCAGTGCGATCGGTCAAATGTTTGCCAATCCCACCCGTATTATCGGCCCTTCCTGCACCCGCCCACAACTGGAAACCTTACTGCAACAACCTCACAGCATCTTTCACTTTGCCGGATACAGCAGTGACAATTCCCAAAATCCCAGCCGATCGGCCCTAGCCTTATCCGGCGACGATAAACTGACCTTAGCAGAAATTGTTCAAATACCCTTCAACGAATATCAACTGATCGCTCTTTCCGCTTGCGAAACCGCCGTTAAGGGGAATCAAACCATCTCCAGCGAATACGTCGGCTTAGTCAGCGGTTTTCTCTCCCAAGGCGCGTCCCACATCCTCAGTACTCTGTGGACAGTTGACGACTTCTCCACCGCACTGTTTGCAATTCGCTTCTACCAATTATTCAAAGCAGGTGCGAATCCCAGCGTCGCCTTCAAACAAGCTCAAAACTGGCTTCGTACCGTCACCTACGCCCAACTTGCCGAGTGGTATATAGCATTGCCAACAGATGAAATCCGCGATACCGACCCTGACGGCTGGGAACACCTGCAAAGCCTTGCCAAACACATTCAGGATCGCTCAGACAATTCCAGCGATCCCCCTTACAGCCATCCTTACTACTGGGCTGGATTTACGATCGCTGGCAAGGTTAATTCCTAGTAACTCAAGTTGCTAGTTAGATTGAGTAGGGTGCTTCAGAACTTTAAAATTAATGACGATCGCGAAAATTCTGCCTCTGACGCACCCCACCAACTCAAAAAAATAACTACCAACTTGCATTAGCAGCAGAACTGCCAACTACACCTTCTATGCTTTGTTTTGAGTGCAGACCTTGTTAATCTATCCCCACCTACTTCTATTTGCTTATAACCTGGAAGAAAAGTCAGACGGCAAAGAAATCAGCCAGCCGAAATCCTGGGAAGCTTTGCGTACTCGACTGAAGGTTCCCCCAGAAGCAGATTTTAATTCGGAACGAAATTATCCCTTCGCAGTTGATGATGTCCACGGCTTTTATCAGCGTATTTCTTTGGGCGAAACGGATAGCTTGTTAGTTTCCACTTTTATCAAAGATGAGGATAAGCCTCAAGATGTCTCCTGTTTCTATAAGTTCAGACAAAAGCTAGAATTACAAGCAAACGTCGGCAGAACTTGGCTGATTTTGGGTTATTTAAATTCTGCCTCAGATGCCGATCGCGAAAAAGCAGCCAAAGAAGCATATAAGGCTTTGAATGGTATTCAGCAAGAGCCTAAATTAAAGCAAGGAAATTACTTTTTAGGCAGCACTATTTTTGAAGCATTGCAACCACAAGATTTGACAAAGCTGGAAAATAATGACTTTATACTGATTTGTATATGCCCATATAAGAAAACAATGGAAAGAATTGCCACTTTTTACTACGAGTGGCTGTGGCTGTTCTACTATCGCCATAAAATACTCTGCACTTATAGTAACAGTAGAATTGTTAAAAAACTTCTGGAGACAGAAGGTTTATTCCCAAGTAGATCGACAATTCCAGAAATTCAATTTTATTTACCGGACTTGAATTTAGCAAATCTATATCTGGAGCAAATAAAAATAGATTTACATAAAAATTTATTGATGCTGTCTAAACAGACAGCCGGACTGGAAAGTTTAGCGTTGCAGCTGCAAACGCTCAAAACTAACATGAAAAATTATAAAAATCGCTTGGAAAAAATTAAAGAAATAGCTAATAACGAAATTGGACTTACTAAACTGAATTTTTTGGAGGAATTTGGCGAGGCTGTAGCATCGAAATATCAAGGGGAAATTGAACAAGATTACACAAGTTTGAGTCCAGGTTTGAGAATCCGAGAAAAGTACATCGATACAATTCGAGGAATTATGGAGGTTTCCCAAGCAGAACGCGATCGCACTTTAACCAACACAATAGCGATCGTCGGTATTGCCGTCGCAAGCAGTACCATCACCACCACCATTTTGTCAACCCAGTTACCTCAGCCTCAACCTAAAAATAGTATTTCTTTGACAATAGCTTTCTGCTTGAGTATATCAGCTGCCATAATTCCAGCTGCGATCGCCTTCATATTATTACGTAAATTCCGCCGAAAATAACACTCAAAACTTACCCAAGAGAACTGTAGCCCACAAACGCAGTTTCTTACCCTCTATCGACTTAAAAAATCTTGCTTATCGGTTTCGTTTGATAAACTGGAATTTCAATAAAAAATTCCGTTCCTGTGCCAACTTCCGAAACGTAACTCAACTCTCCCTTGTGCCTTTCTACCACAATTTGGTAGCAAATAGATAGCCCCAAACCGGTACCCTTTCCCACAGGTTTTGTCGTGAAGAACGGATCGAATAATTTGCTTTGGTTTTCTGGAGGAATACCGCACCCATTGTCTTTAATTGTAATTACAACACGAGGCTGATTAGCGCCTGAATCCGGATTTTTTAACTCAGTGCGAATAGTAATCGTAGGCGTAAAGCTTTCTTCTTCTTCTGCCGCCTTACATCGAGCTTTTTCCAAAGCATCGATCGCATTACTAATAATATTCATAAATACCTGATTTAGCTGTCCCGCATAACACTCCACCAGCGGCAGATTACCGTAATCTTTAACTACTTCAATCCCCGAATGCGTCGGCGTAGCTTTGAATCGATTTTGCAGAATAAGCAAAGTGCTGTCAATTCCTTCGTGAATATTGACATCTTTCATTTCCGCTTCATCAAACCGCGAAAAGTTGCGTAACGACAGCACAATTTCGCGAATTCGATTAGCACCTATACTCATGGAAGCCAGCATCTTTTGCAAATCCGCAATCAAAAAATCTAGTTCAATTTCTTCTGTAAGTTCTAACAATTCCGGATCGGAATGGGGATACTTTTGCTGATAAAGTTTAATCAGTCTAATTAAATCTTGCGTATAGGTACTGGCATGAGGAAGATTTCCGTAAATAAAATTAATCGGGTTATTAATTTCATGAGCAATACCAGCTACAAGCTGACCCAAACCAGACATTTTTTCAGTTTGTATAAGTTGAGCTTGAGCTTGCTTTAAAGCTTGGTAAGCTTTCGCTGATTTCTCCATCTCTTTCCGTAACCGCTTCTCATTTACAGTCACCTGCCCCAGCAAATTATAAAACGATATAGTCAATTGCCCAATTTCATCTTCTCGGCTCATCAATTCTTCGCTTTTAGGACTAGCTTCAGCCAATAAATTACATTCATCCATAATAGGCTGTAGACGTTGATTTAAGCGTTTGACAAATAGAAAAACTACTATAGCCAGCACAATAGATGCACCAAGCGCTGCCAAGAGAGTTCCCCCTACTGTAAATTGCAACAATGGGCCAACAATAACCCACTGAGGCACCGACGCCAGCAATATCCAATTATTATTAGCGATTCTCCTATAAGCCCAATATTCTCTTTTCCCGCCCGCATCTTGCCAAGATATAATACCGCTGTTTTTCTTACCAGTTTGGATATTTTTTTGAATCCGTTGCCAAAGTTGGGAATAATTATTAATTTCTGGAAAAGGTTTCAATTCAAGTGCTAATTCGGGGTTCGGTGGATAAGCGATCAAATTGCCTTTGGAACTCACCAGCGCAAAATATCCTTTATCCCTCATTACTGGGTGTGATAATTTCACGCTGAGAAAACCTAACTCTAAATCTTGAGCCAGTACCCCCAGTAACTCTTTTTTATTGTTGTAAAAAGGTAGTGAATAACTTGTACTGACTGTTTGTTGTGGAGGTTCCACAGTTGTTTCTAAATAAGAAATTGGCTCCAACCAAATAGGCTTACCTGCTTTAATCGGTTCGATAAAATAACTTGCTTTGTAATCATCTGGACTAGATTCTCCCCCCTTAGCAATTACCTTCCCATCATTTTCTCTAATCGCAAAAGGGTAAGCATACTTTCGCTGTGGAATAATTAAACGCTTTTGTGGTGGCTGACCGAAACCCAGTCCAGTTCCTAAAGGGATAGTTTTCAAAGAACGACCGATTAAATTAACATAAACTTGTTCGCGTCGTTCTCCAGCCTCGTAGAGTGTGGTTGCAGATGCTGCAACCAGTTTGGTTGAGTTTTCAAAGCTATTGAAACTGCCTTCTAAGTTTTGAGCATTTACCTCTAGGCTTGCCGTCAATTCCGCTCGTGCCTGTTTCACAAGTTCTTGGTAGAATAAATAAGAAGCACATCCCAATCCCACTAAAGAACCGCCCAAAACTGAAAGAAATAAACGCGAGCCAACCGATTTGGCGATCGAAGTTTTTTGCTGGCGACGAGAGTTTAATTTTTGGGTAGTGTCCTGCATAGTTTTTTCTCCTAGCAGTAGATGCAAACGACGCATAGAGGCAACCTATAAATATGGAATAACTGTCAAAGTTTAGTGTTTGAGTAGTCGTAATTTCTATGTATTTAATTTTATTCTAGCTAACAAACTTTAACTTTTTAGAGCGCTCGTAATAAACGTTAAGGATTGAGTCCATTTCCTCTTTTCCTTCAGCAACTGCATTAACTTTATCGAGATATTTATGATTGATTAAACCTTTTAACGGCTGTTGAACTTGGTTAAAGTAATTCATGGCTTCTACTGCTTTTTTATCCCACTCTGGATAATATTGCAAAATATCATCAGGCATTACCTTTGTTCTTGGACTACCTTTTTCGGGAAAACAATAAAAAGGTTTGTCTAAATTCAAATAACCGTAGTCATCTGTCAATTCCTCGCCCGGATGGATATCCCTGACAGCCAATTCAAATTTGTATGCCGTACCGATACAACTGGAATTAAAGCTATGATTTACAAATTTGCCGATATCCCAGCACAATATATATGTACCTTCATTATCCCGATAACAATACTTGAGCAGTTTTTCTCGCAGAATCGGGTTGAGCGATAATATGTAAGATGGAGAAAACCTTTGATCTAATTCATCTAAAACCCAAGTAATAGTACCTTTGGGAATGAGTTTAGTGGCAAACACGCCGTAGCCTATAATTTTGTTTATATAACGGAGTTCTGTGTGCGGGTGTATCATTTATCCAAAAAACAAGTAAATACTTCTAGTTTTCTCAAGATGAAAAAGCTTAAAATGTCGTGCAGGCAATCAAAACTATAGATAAACCTAGCTTACAAATTGGTAATGGACTTGCCGCTGGTATATCATCCAGATTACATCGCACCGCTGCCAGAGGGGCATCGCTTTCCGATGCGGAAATTTCGGCAACTATACGAACTGCTGTTAACCGATCGCGTTGCCCAGCCAGAACAATTCCACACACCCAAACGTCCACCGCCAGAGTGGATAGAATTAGTTCACACCCCCGATTACATCCAAGCTTACTGTGAAGGAACCCTCGACGCCAAAGCGATTCGGCGGATTGGATTACCTTGGAGTCCAGCACTGGTGAATCGTACTTGTGTGGCTGTAGGCGGTACTATCCTCACAGCCGAGCTGGCATTAACTCGCGGTTTAGCCTGCAATACCGCCGGAGGAACTCATCACGCCTTTCCCAATTATGGCTCCGGTTTTTGTATTTTTAACGATTTAGCTATTGCCGCCCGTCTTCTCCAAAAAATGGAACTTGTCCGCCAAGTCTTGATTGTGGACTTAGACGTTCATCAAGGAGACGGCACAGCTTTTATCTTTCAAAACGACAAAAGCGTCTTTACCTTCTCAATGCACTGCGAAGTTAACTTTCCAGGCACCAAGCAAAAAAGCGATTTGGATGTTTCCTTACCAGTCGGGATGGAAGACGACGCCTACCTGCAAACCCTGGCCCAATATCTGCCGGACTTACTTTCCCAAGTGAAGCCAGATATAGTATTGTACGATGCTGGAGTTGACCCTCATGCAGGCGATCGCTTAGGCAAATTATGCCTCACAGACACCGGCCTATTCCGCCGCGAAATGCAAGTTTTGAGTACCTGCGTCGCCGCCGGCTATCCCGTCGCGTGCGTTATTGGTGGCGGTTATGCAGACGATCTCAACACCCTAGTATATCGCCACTCTTTAGTTCATCGTGCCGCCAGCATTGTGTACCACCAGTACCGACTTTGATGCCAAACTATTGATAGAGGAGTAATCTTTTAGTAGGAGTTAAACTGGACATTTCCGGACATTCCGTGACATAATTTCGGATGACTTGGCTCTTTGACTGGGCGACCCTGGATGGAACACATTGTAGAAAGCGCCGCTCGTCGGCGCG
>NZ_JACJPW010000197.1 GCF_014696265.1 Aerosakkonema funiforme FACHB-1375
TGATGGATGCTTCTCTATGTACTCTCTCAGTTGACTCATTTTGGGGAAGGTAAAACTCTATTTTACCATTGGCGATCGCAGTTTAGTTTATATGTTGGAGATCTCTATTGTATTCAATCCAACGCATTCCTTTCGATTGTTCGTATCGCCACCTTTTGGCTTCAGCTTGAAAGTCGCAAAACAAATCTGCTTTGTGAATCGAAATCAGAATGTGTTGGACTGTAGCACAATTTTGATTGAAAAATTGCAGCCAGCTTGCCAAGTTATTAGTCCAAGCATCTGGACGCCGCAGTTCTTCTTCCGTTGTGATACGCTGGGGAGGCAGCAAGAGCAGCACCGCTTGACTTTTACGGACTTCTGTTTGGATACCCTGCCAAGCCGCCAATTTTGTTTCTTGCCACTCTTTAGATTTTTCCCAAGCTTCACCGGGAGTATCTATCCAACGAACTTGGATTTCCCTTTCCCCTCCCGGTAGCTTAACTTCCACTAGCAAGGTTTCTTCCTCTTTCCTAGAAGTACCTGCTATTAGACCAGTATCGGGATCGTAATATTTTTTCAGGTCGGTAAGCACTTTGACGTGCTTAGTACCTGGGTCATGCAAGGCTATGACCATACTTGTTTTCCCGACTTGTCGATCGCCTATCACCACCACGCTCATCCAGCACCACACCCGAAACTTGCGGCTATTTTACCACTGGTTTTCATTTTAGGGCTGTGATAATACGCACTCATCAGTTCAGAAACCGACTTTATCAAATCCTCATCAACACCAACCCAGTTGCCAACAAACACAAAATTCCCATTACCCCCGCCAAAGGTTTCTCCCAAAAACCCGTTATCCAAGGCGAAACTTTATCAGTATATTTAACCAATTTAGCTGTATCGATCGTAGCAATACCCCAAATCCAACCCGCGTGCAATCCCCACGCCAAACCCAAACTACCATTATCTACTAACCGCGCCGATACCAATACCATTCCCATCAACCACAGTCCCGGTAATTGCGGTAAAGTTTCCCGAATTTCCCAAACCAAATGCAGCAAGGCAAATATCGAACTGGAAATAATCGCTGCTATCCATATAGAATAATCCTGCTGAAGTTCGTTCAGCAGGAAACCGCGAAAAATTAACTCTTCTGTCCCGCTTACCCACAACCCTATTAACAGGGTAGTGAGCAGAATTTGTAAGAGTTTTGTATCTTTTTCTATCTGCCAATCAACCCAGCCTAACGCCCATTGTATAGCAAATAGGATCGCAATACCGATCGCACCTCCGGCAAGACCCAACCCCATCGAAAATAAAATTCTAGGGTTGAGTGTAATACCATAATTTGAGAAAGACACCCCCTCCACCCCAGCTATTCCCCATAATAATAGAGGCGCAATTAGGTAAAGGGATGCCAATAAAGGCAACTTTTGCTTTGCTTCCAATGGTTTGGGAGGATGCCATTTGAGTGCGATCGCTATAGGAATAGCTATGGGCAACCAACATATCACCCATACTAACAAAAAAGCGATCGCCCTCAAAAGTGCTGGAGCTTCAGCGACGAATAATAGCATTGCCCCAACTCTGCGCTCAAATAGGTTCATTGCCACTGCACCGCATCAATCGGGGGATTTCAAACATTAGCTGGAAAGGAAGCAATCATACCGCCCCCTTTGCTTTGGTGTCAGTGAATCAGCGTCAAGTGCGATTGGGATTTTTATTCCTCTTCCTCGCCTTCCTCGCCTTCCTCGGCTGCTACTTTACCATTCCTCGACCCATTTTTATCTGCATCAACTTGGATCAAGTGAATGTGCTTATAGCCCAGTTTTATTTCAAATTCATCACCGGGCTTTAATCCCATTGACTCCGTATAGGTCGAGCCTATAACAATCTGACCGTTTTTATGGACGCTAACTCGATAAGTCGCTTCGCGACCGCGACCGTCTTTCGCTCCTTCCGGATCGAGAGGAATACCCCGCGCCGCCAACAGAGCGTCATAAAAATCTGTCAGATTGACGCGGGCCTGGTTATTTTTCGATACCGAGTAGTACCCGCAGCGCTTTGCCGTTTCGCGCCTGGGTAAGTGGGAAAGTTCTTTTACTTTTTGAAGAAGTGCCTTTCCTGTTAATGGTGCTGTTGCAGTTTCAGTCATCTGTTTGTGAAAACTACGCTTTTTAGCTTAGTTAATAGATTAGGCTGTCAAGTTTAGCCATATAAAGAATATATCCTTAAATGTGGGTATTTTGGCAACTATTTCGAGCGAACTATACTCGAAATTAAATATTTTTTTGTGCTTTGGTAATTCCAGACTCGACTTTTGACGCTTGTAGTGCTTCTCGACAAAGGCGATCGAGCAGATTTCCCCCCAAAAAGATACATCCCGTTACAAAATTTGGAGTAAATGTCTGCAAAAATTGATTTACTGCTCTCAACGAGGAGAAACAACGTCTTATTTAATGATGTCTGAATAGTTGGCAGGAGAAACAGCCGTTTTGAAGGTGGCTGAAGTCTATCTACCTCACCACTCAAGTTAGAGGTTGCTCTGCTATCTAAGTAACGTTCCTCCTCTTTAAGCCAAATTTCATTACTTTTTGGGACATTTGAAAAATAAAAATCTATCTTTAAGAAGATTTACTCAAACAGACAGAACTATACTTCTAGAGTGGTTGGTAGAAGCTAATTTAAAAAAGCAGTATCCCCTTGCCAATGAAACTAAATTGTGCTGTGCTTGGCCGGGGTTGAGATGTTCGAGCTTACACTAGAAATAGTGGTACAGCTAGCTCTGGAGAAAAGGCGCTTTTTGCTACTGCGGATTTAGATATTGACATAAGGTTCCAGACAATGCAAGTTATTTTTAAAATTTTCAGGCAGAACGAGAATACTGGCCCTAGCTTTCAGACTTATCAGCTGGATGTAGAAGCGGGGAATACAATCCTAGATTGCCTGAATCGTATCAAGTGGGAACAAGATGGAAGTTTAGCGTTTCGCAAAAATTGTCGCAATACCATTTGTGGCAGTTGCGGGATGCGGATTAACGGTCGATCGGCTTTAGCTTGTAAAGAAAATGTTGGCAGCGAACTTTCTCGTCTGCAACAGGTAACCGCTAGCGCGACAAATTTAGATCCGACTGATATATTACCAGAATCGATCCCAGAGATTACGATCGCACCAATGGGCAATATGCCGGTGATTAAAGATTTGGTCGTCGATATGCAAAGTTTCTGGGATAACCTGGAAGCAGTCGAGCCTTACGTGAGTACTCGTGCAAGACAAGTTCCAGAACGGGAATTTCTGCAAACACCCGAAGAGAGATCGCGACTCGATCGCACAGGCAATTGTATTCTTTGTGGCGCTTGTTATTCCGAATGCAATGCCCGCGAAGTCAACCCAGAATTTGTCGGGCCTCACGCTTTAGCTAAAGCTTATCGGATGGTAGCAGATTCTCGCGACGATCGAACAGAATCTCGTCTAGAACAATACAATCAAGGTACTAAGGGGGTGTGGGGTTGCACCCGCTGTTTTTACTGCAACGCAGTATGTCCGATGGATGTAGCGCCGATGGATCGCATTGGGGAAATTAAAAATGAAATTCTCGCTCGCAAGAATGAGCAAGACAGTCGATCGATTCGCCACCGTAAAGTATTGGTAGAGCTAGTTAAACAAGGCGGCTGGATTGACGAACGCAAGTTTGGTTTGCAGGTTGTCGGTAACTCTTTTAAGGATATTAAAGGACTGATTAGCTTGGGGCCATTGGGATTGCGGATGCTGATCGGAGGCAAATTTCCCTTCCGATTTGAACCTTCTGCCGGTACTGAAGAAGTGCGATCGTTAATTGAATCCGTTCGGGAACTGGAGGAAAAAAGAGATTAGGGGTTAGGGGCTAGGGGCTAGGGTAGAGGGGTAGAGGGGCATAATTAATTTTTTCCCCTTTTCCCTTTCCCCTTTTTCCTTTTCCCTAGCCCCTAACCCCTAACCCCTAGCCCCTAGCCCTTCTTCAGCGAATAGTCAGCAGATAACGACCTCGACTTCCGGCTTTGTAGGCGTTAACTACTGCCCGGTACACACCCGCACGAGGTAAAGTGACGGTAAGCACAGAATTGCGATCGTTTTGAGTAACGTTGTTATTTTCTGCCAACTTCTGACCGTCTGGCCCTAAAAGAGCCAGATACGGATCGAAATCAGCACTTTCTAGGGTAATCGTCACCGATTGACCCGCATTACCCTCAAAAGAATAGACTCTGTAAAAACTGCCATCAGAAGGCAGTACCGCCGTACCTGGGCCAAGCACACCTTCTTGCTGTAAGATGAAATTTTCTCCCCTGTAGCGATTCCGGCGACCGGCACCAGAAGCTAAGGCACGTAAAATGAAACTCCCCGATTCACCTGGCTCATAGGAGTTGGCAAGTAACAAATAAGTGCCTGACATGGGCAAGGTCACGGCAATTCTGGCATTTTTGCCGCCCGCAGAGTCATCATCTTGCGCTATTTCGCGACGATTGGGGCCAATGAGAATCAAAAATGGGTCAATTTCCCGACTGATCATTTCGATCGCCACTTGTTGACCGGCAGTTCCCTGAAAGCTATAAACTTTAAAAAAACTATTATCCACCGGCAAGATGTTATCGCCTGGGCCAAGCCTATCGTTGATAGGTACACCATTCAGTACCAGACTCTGCGGCGGATTGCCAGTTGTTCTAGGTCGCTGTCGCTGAGTGACGCGGGGAGCGCGTCCTTCCCGCACTGCTGCCAAGAAAGGCATCAGACGGTCTACAGAAATCGCAAATCCGATCCCAATGTTGCCACCAGTACGACTGTTAGTAAAAATCGCCGTGTTGACGCCGATTAATTCTCCTTGGCTGTTCAGGAGTGGCCCTCCCGAATTGCCCGGATTGATGGCAGCATCAGTTTGAATCAAGCCGCGTTCTCTGTCAAGACGGCTGACGATCCCAACAGTGAAAGTGCCGGCAAATCGACCGAACGGATTGCCGATCGCAAATGCTCGCTGTCCCACTTGCACCGAACCGCTACGCGCCAAACGAATGGTAGGCAGATTGCTGGCACCGCGAATTTTGAGGACAGCTAAGTCAACACCATTATTCCCAAACGCAATCACATCTGCTTGAAATCGCCTATTATCCGCCAATACGACCGATACGCTGCGGCGGGAGTCTTGTACGACGTGAGCGTTGGTCAAAACGAGACCGTCTGGGCTGATGATGCTACCACTACCAGTCCCATTGCCCACGATTACAGATACCACTGCGGGACTGGCGCGTTGGTAGACTCGAACATTAATTTGTTCGTCAACGTCTTGGGCTTGTGCTGGCGCACAATCGAGGGATAGCAGACTGGTGATGCCAATAGCGTTAATACCGGTAAGACCGATCGCGGCTCCCGCACTTAATATCCCTGATGTAATTAAAGATAGAAGTTTCTTATTCATCCGATACTTTTTTGCTAACAAAAGCTAACAAATACATAAGTTGAGGTTGTCTCTCAACCAAGGCGTATCAACCAATGCACGAAGAAAGATTCCTCGCGCACCATTCAAGTCTCGGTTCATAACACGATTATCAATCTGAGACTTGATGAATTTAGCCCCGCCTAATTTCTCGATAATTTCGCCTGTCCAGCTAACAGTTTTTGATGTATAAGCTTCGTTAACATCAAGCACTACTTTGCTATATTCAAATGCTTTATGTTTCAATGGCTATCAACCTTCAACTAGGATATGATGTTTATTACGATACTTGAACGCGGTTATAGCTTATTTTGTTCCCAGGATGGCATCACCGCATTGGATGGATTTAGCTAGAAATTTTCATCGCGGTTTGATTTATCGATCGTCTGAGCAGCAATTGCTAATTTTAACGAGGATCTGTAGGTACTCCCAAAGGTTTTCCATACCGATCGTAAACTAAAATATCCCATTGTCCATTGACGCTGGTTTCAAAAGCAATTATAGTACCATCTCCATTAATTGTAGGATTTCGTACTTCTGCTTGCAAGTTGGCTGTGAGGTTGCGTAACAGGCGCGTTTGGCGATCGTACAGAGCAATGCCCGATCGACCTTGGCGAACGGTGGCGAAGACGATATAACGACCATCTTGGGAAATAGAAGGATGAGTTGCGATCGCATCGAAGGAGTTTAGTCCGGGCAAATCGAGCAAACGCCGCTCCACTATATCGTAAAGATAAATATCCTGACGCCTCCTACGATCCGAGCTAAAGACAATGTAGCGACTGCCGATTTGCGGTTCCATATCAGCAGCAGGACTGTTAATAGTTCCTTCTCCCGCATCGAAGGGAAGTTGTTGGATGGTGGGATAAGTACTGCAAGCAGTTAGACTTAGAGTAGTAATAACCGAGAATAAGATAAACCGCTTCACAAAGGCGACCCGTTAACGAACAATCAACAATTGTCAATTCCGTTTTTTTATTTTGAGATTCTAATTTTTAATTTCTGCCGATGGTGGACTATCGGCCATATCTAACTCAATATTTGGCCCTCGATCGATTACCTCGATATCCCACTGACCGCGACTGCCAGTTTCATACACGATATATCGACCGTCGGGACTAATACTTGGATGTCGTACTTGACCTCGATACCATAATGTGAGGGGTTGAGATCGCTCAATGGCGCGATCGTATACCGCTACGATCCCTCTACCTCGATCGTCAGCGATGTAAGCAATATAGCGACCTGTATAACTGAGGCTGGGATGTTCTGCGATTTCCCCCGGACGATTCAATCCCGGTAAATCCATCAACTGCTGCCTCTGCACATCGTACAGCAGAATTCCCCGCCGGCCATTGCGGTTAGATACAAACGCCAAAAAGCGCCCGTCTCCACTCAACGCCGGTTGCTCTTCGCTGTATCCGCTGTTGAGAGAGCCCAAGCTAAGGGGATTTGGCATCGTACTACAGGCAACAAACAAGCCAGCCACAGTCAAAGTTATTCCCCAATGCAGCCAGCGCTGGGCTGGGGTTTTAGGCATTAATTTCTTAATATGCTTTCTATTTGTCGAAATTGTTGGAATTATCCTCCTCATCCTCATTCGGATCGATCGGTTGGTAATCCACATAATCGCTTGTAGGTTCTACATTTCTAGTTGAGCGATCGTAACTGGAATCTTCCACAGAACGACGGCGGTCACGCGATGAAGCGGTTTCAGGACGACGGCGTTCGTCGCTCCTCGAACGAGTGCTACCGCGAGGGGGTACATCTTCCACATTATTACCCGCATCTCCCCACTCATCGCTTAATTGAGAGGATGGTGCTTCCGGACGGGGGCGACGTTTGCGGCGTGTTTCTGTAGAAGTGAGTTTATCGGAATTGCTGTTCCGACTTGAGGGACGGCGACGGCTTTCAGTACCGTAGCTTCCTCCGTTACGAGAACTTCTGGAATCTCGATCTCCTCGCAGGCGGGGACGCATCAGATCTTCTTCATCGGGTACGAGTGCATCGAGTTCCGCATCCTGATAAACCCTGTAGTTACTGCTCACGGGGCGCTCTTTATCTACGATCGGTGTATTGCGCTTTGCTTGTTCTGTAGAAACTCCCCGCAGTTTAATATTTTCCAAAGCAAAAAATATGGTAGCTCCTGTCAGCAAAACCTGACCGAACTGCATGATTGGATCGAACCGCCATCCATAAATAAGCAAAATCCCGCCACACAGTAAAGACACTGCCGAAAAAAAGATGTCCGAGTCTCGCGATAACTCCGGTCGCCAAGTTCTCAGAGCATATAGGGCAGTTCCGGCAAGCGCCAGAACAATGCCCGACATACTCGCTAAGTTAAAATTTACGTTGATCATGGCCTCTTGCCTCAGTCAGTCCTATGCTAGCGAGTTTGTTGACATCCTCCCAACCCTACTTCCTTGAAGTCGGAGTCGTGTAGCCCCCAGACCCTTATTTAGATAGCGAGTTAAGATGCACAACTCCACTCTAGCTTGGCATGATAAGTGACATCTCCCACACTAATCCGAAACGGATATAGTGTGGGCTTCCAAGACAATCCGGCTATCGCTTAGGAGACTCTTGGGGTAGAGTCGAGGGGAGTGTTACCACTCCGCCCCTCTCATCCGAAACCGTGCGTGAAACTTTCGCTTCACACGGCTACTCAATGTGTCTACCTTTTGTCATTAAC
>NZ_JACJPW010000198.1 GCF_014696265.1 Aerosakkonema funiforme FACHB-1375
TCGTTCAACAACAGCCGTTCTCTGCACTTCTTCTTGGGTGCATGGCCGGTGGTTGGTATTTGGTTCACCGCTTTGGGTGTCAGCACGATGGCTTTCAACCTCAACGGTTTCAACTTTAACCAATCGGTTGTGGATTCGCAAGGTCGCGTGATTGGAACTTGGGCTGATATTATCAACCGCGCTAACCTGGGTATGGAAGTGATGCACGAGCGTAATGCTCACAACTTCCCTCTGGATTTGGCTGCTGGTGTACAAGCTCCGGTTGCTATGACTGCTCCTGCTATCAATGGCTAAGTTTGAGATTTAGCTAAACAAAAAGCGCTCTCCTGCAAAGGGGGGCGCTTTTTGGTTTTTAATTGACTAAAGGGTGATGCGATCGCTCCTCTTAGAGGTCGTCGAACCCATAAACTCGGTTTTAGGTAGGTGTTTTGACTTTCACAAGGTTATCCCAATTAATAACGATGAGAATATCGCGAAAAGCTTTGTTGAAATATTTTTTGTTATCTCTTTTAGGAGCAGGTTTTGTACTGATCCTGTTTGGTGGCAGTACATATTTATTCAGTTCCAAGCAGAATGTTGTTCGCTCATCCAGTTCTATAGCAGTCAATCTTTCCTCAACTTGCGGCAGTCCCAAGGCTGGGCCAACTGATAATCCTGTTGCTGCCAAGTACGGAGTCGAAGCTTATCCGTGGACTGAAAATATCAAATGGAACTGCGTTTACAACATTAATGATTTTAAGGGCTCTACGATTGTTGAACAATTTAATGCCGCTCGCGATGTGGCAACTGCTAATGGGGGTGGTGTAGTGTATTTTCCTTCCGGAACTTACACTTTTACAGACAGCATTTTTTTGAAAAATGGTGTGGTTATCCGTGGAGATACCCCTTCGGGAAAAGATGCTAAATCTGATTCATACAAGCCACCAACTAAGTTTATATTTTCCAAATACGAACCTACGTTTTCTGGTAATGGTACACCTAACAATACAGCTTTTAAAAAAATATTTACAACTGCACCGGAGTCGGATAGCAATATTGGTATTGTCAATGTAGATATTAATCGGGGGGGAATCAAGTTATCGGGTGATATTGATACTGGCAAGAAGCAAAATATTGTTATTTTTGGCATCCGCAGCAATAATGTTGCCGATCCTTCTCCCCAAGTTCCAGATATTTCCTTTCAAGAGCCCTGGATGCGCTATAGCGATCGCTTTGCTGCCA
Source organism: Aerosakkonema funiforme FACHB-1375 (assembly GCF_014696265.1). GTDB lineage: Bacteria > Cyanobacteriota > Cyanobacteriia > Cyanobacteriales > Aerosakkonemataceae > Aerosakkonema > Aerosakkonema funiforme_A. The sequence continues at coordinate 1,222 of NZ_JACJPW010000198.1, forward strand.
ACATTACCATAAATGCTTTTGCTAATGTCTTGGTTGCTAATAATCGCCTTAATGATGCTATTACTGACAATTACGAACAACCCGCTTACAAAATTAAACCTTTAGAAGGAAACGAAATTATTACTTATGCTGAAGGTAGCAAAGTTCCCTTTCACTATGGCAATCACTATGGAATTGTAGTTAATCGTTCAAAACCGGAAGGATTTACATTAGCCGCAGAACCTAATACTGAACCAGGATTATTCCGCAAGGGAATTGTTATTCGAGATAACTGGGTATTTCACACAATGAGAATAGGTATCCAAGCATCTGGCGATGGTTTGTTAATTAAAGATAACCAGATTTCAGACCAGCCGAACAAAGAATGGTGGACAGATCCGACGGGAACTAAGCAACCCAGAGGAGCCGTTACATATGAGAACCGCGCTATTGATTGGTCTGGATATAATGTTCAAATTGAAGGAAATAATTATCAAGTTTACAGACATCGCGTTATGGATACTGCGTATCTAAGTGTGGATGGAGAGGGAATTTTAATTCAGGAATGCTGTGGTGGGACTAAAATTAATGGTGTGACGATCGTCAAAAATGAAGGTAATGCTTATATTGGTTTGTACAAGATACCTTCTACGCGCAATGTGCGTATTAGCGATAATAAAGTATTGTCTAACGTGAGCGATATAGCTTCGATTTATGTAGAAGCTAATACAAACAATCGTTCCAGTTCAATGGAAAATGTAATTATTGAAAACAATACCGTGGCAGGAACCATTGCTGCCAAAGCTAACTTGGGAGGTAAGGGTAATATAATTAGGAATAACATTGGCAATAACAGTGGAACAATAAAATATTCATGCAATATTACAGTTCAGGGAAATACGGGTTTTGCCCAGGAACCGTGTTTGAATTTACAGTCATCTAATCAACAAACTCAGTAATATAGTAACTCAAATTGCTAGTTACATTAAGTAGGGTGCATCGGAAAAATAAAATTAATTATTATGGCTTTCACGTACTTGTGGTAGCCAACCCGGTTTTTTGGGCATAGGCCAGCATTTGAGCCAATAAGTAATACCAAATACGAATTATTTAGCCCCTTTATAGTGTCGAGTGTAGCAATGAAGCATTGCCGCGATAAGTGTATTCCCTTGACCCAAAGTTTTTCTCGCGCAATGCTTCACCCTTCTTAGGGATAAAGCGGGTTTCGATCCCGGATTTAGTATAGCTTTTACTTATCACCATATCTCCGGGAGAGCCGAATCCATCCTGGGTATCAGGTTTCTTTACTCACATCTTGCACCAGGCGTCAAAACCGGGTTTCTTGCAAATAGCTGAACCTAAAAGCCTAGATATTTCGTTAAGAAACCCGCTTTCTCAGGTCTTGTTGAGAATGGTGCAAGATATCAGTTTACGAAAATTTAAGTTTTGCGATCTTTTGCGATCGCTCTTTTGGCAGATGCGTAATTCCTGTTATTGTGATTTAAAGCTGAGAGCGCTTGCTCCCTGTTGTGTGTTTTCTTCTCCTACCCTTTTCTAATTAATTCAGCCTACTTACTTAAAGAATGGGTCTTAGAGGCGGAAGATTAGAAATGTATCGCAGCACTATCGGTAGTGATTGAAAAGGTTTTTTCAACACAACCGACAGAATTATCTTGGACTGCAAACCCGTCATTATCATTAAATAAAAATTATGAGTCAGACTCTACTGGTTCCTATTCATGTTGATGCCCTTTGTTTAGCTCAAGAACAGCAAGCACTCAGGGCTATGGCCGATTATAGTAAATTACCCTATATATACCAAGGTACTCATGGAACAGGGCAAGAAAATCTTAGCGAACAGATACTAGCGCCCTTATTTAATCAAGAATTTACTCTCAAAGCCGGAATTCATCTCCATTTGTCTTTACCTGATGCTTTAACCAGTGGGAAACATGATGAAACAGGAACAACTTTTCCTCGTGTTCCTAACCGTTGGCTAATTTTACGCCAAGGAGGGGAGCGAGGGCAAAAACAATGGATTATAGAAAGTGACTATCTTTATCCCGAATTAGAAAAAGATGATAATAGTCCACCGCCAGATGCCATTAATATTCTCATAGAACCCCCAGATCTTGCTACCGTTAATCCTGATGATGAAAATACTTATCAATACCAACGTTACCGCTATATGGGGCGAACCTGGGAATTAACACAATGGTTATTGGAAACAGAAACAAAAGAATATGCTGAGAGTTTAACCGCAATTGGTACTAAGGAAACTGTGCCGATTTTTGATGAAGTTAAAGCGACTTTTGCCGCATTTTATCCCAATTGTCACAGTGTTTTTGGCTTTTACGATCCTGATTATCCCAGTAAGAATCCACCAACTGGATTACAATACGATGTCATCGGTTGGTATAGTGATGAAGAACAGGATTATCTACAGCAATTTTTAGCAGAACATTCTGGCGATAACCAAGAATTACTCGAAATCTTAGCAGAAGAATTTAATTGGAATATTGAACTAGGGGAAGGAGAAGAATTACCCCAAAGATCCCTTTATCATGGAAGGATTACTTTTGGTGATACTGGCGCTAGTCGTTCAGCAATAGAGCGAGTAAAAAGCTTATCTCAACCGACGATCGCAGTAGCTAATTCCGCCCCATAAGCGCTTTCTGCCTATCTCGCTTATAGTTTTTCCAGTGATGATGCAACAGTTCGTCAAGCTGTAGAAGATAAGTTAAACGCTTTACAATTATCGGAACGATTGGAGTCACGAAAACTCGACATTGATGCCAAATTCCGAGAAGGGCGACATGAATGGGGATTTAATACAGAAAATGATGGTTTCTTGTGGTCAATTATCCCGCAAATTACCCAAGAAAAGACTCCAAAAATGAGAAATATTCAAGCCAGTCGAGTCACAATCCCAACAAACTTGGCTCATTTACTCAATGAATTAAATGTTGTTCAAGAACAATACAATCAAGCTTGGCTGAATATAGAATCCATGCGCCGTCAATTGTACAGCCAATGGTACTATTTTATGAAGAACCAGGCTGAAGACGATGGCGATTTCTATGATACTATCAATCTGACTAGCCTGATTCCCCTCCGCACAGCGATCGCCCAAGCAGGAGAATTAGAATTTACAGAAAATACAATCACAGCAAAAACCTTACCCTTTGGCATTGTATCTAAGTTGAATGAATATTTCAGCTATTACCTAGATCTGATGCGATTAGCGGCTCAGGGGACTTTTGGTGCTGATGGGACTGAATATCCTTGGTCAGATATATCCAATGAATTTGCTAACTGCGGGGTAACTTTATCTGATAACCGAACAGTTATAACGATTGGCGAGGGCGAATCTTGGGAAATACAAGACAATGAGCAAACCTATCCGGTGAAGGTAGAAGGGGGAATTTTTACTATTTATATTCCGCCCACACCATCTCAAATTGCCTTTAATTTGGTTAATAAATTGGAGGAGTTATCACAGGCGATCGCTACCTATAACAGCAGTTCAGATAATAAATATACCCTCACTCAAATTCCCAGTCAAAATTACTGGCGACCTAGCGATCCAGTAATTCTCTTAGCAGGAGAAGCAGCACAATCTCCAACTCGGTTTGGACAGGATGGCAGATTAAGAGAAGACAACCTATTACAATGTCACCCCTTAGACTTCGATTTGACAACGATTACAGAGAATATAGACAATCTGCAAGGGTTAATTGAAGGACTTAAACCAGAAGCAGGACAAGATTCGATTAATTTTAGCATCTGGACTCAGCAACCTTGGAATCCCTTTGCCTTCCATTGGTCAGTTTTTGCTTATCCTTGTCGTAATATGGAATCGGGAGAAGTGCAAGATTACTCCCCCAAGCAAATTCTCGATTACTATAATTTAGAACCTAATGCGATCGACCTAAAGCTCAAATCAGGTGCGGAAAGTAATTTTGTTCCCAATGCCAATAGTTATACAGGGTTTAGCATTTTAACGCCATCCGTAGCCCTCGAATTGACAGAAAGACTCACCAGTTATCTAACACAAGAATTACTCCCTGACTACTACGCGGCTAATAATATTCCTGCCGAAAGGCAAACGCCAGATTACTTAAGTCAGAATTTTGAGGATGTTAAAAATTGGTATGAAAGTCAAAATACTTTCGCCAATCAAACAGAACAATCTCAAGATCCCATCTTCGTCGCTTTGTGGGCTTATGGAGAAATGCAAAGCACCGACTGTCAGGCGCAAGTAATTAGTGGATTTAATGATACTCTATTGCTGGCTCAACCAACTTTACAGTTAGAAATAGACGATCCCATTTCCACTGATGCTGTAGCAAAAATTTTCCACGAACAAGTGCGTTGGACTTTAGGAAATAGCTTACAGTACAAGATTCTTGATGGAGACATTTTCAACCCTATCCGCAGCGGGGGAATGTCCATCAAACAACTGTGGTTAATTGATAGTTTTGGACAACATAAAGAAGTCATTTCTTCTGACAATCCTGAAAACACTCAGGTTGTAACCACTTCCGAAATGACCTCACCTAATGCACAATATCAAGTGCTTTTGCCGCCTCGTTTAGCGCAGTCAGCACGGATTAATTTCCACTGGTTAGCAGCAGATTCTCTACAGAAAGTACAAATGACCTCTGTTCCAGCGCGGACTCCCGTTTGCGGTTGGATTGTTCCCAATAATCTTGACAATACCTTGGCAATTTATGACGATCGAGGCAAAGCATTAGGGTTATTGGATACTGCTGGAAATTGGCGAACAGCGCCCGGTGTCGTGATTTCCCGTGATGGTAATGGTCGTCCTAACTTGCCAAATGTGCATCTCGAAAAGATGGTTCACTATCTTTTAGACCAAGGGAACGACTTTCAAAAACAGTTTATTTCAACTTTAAACAATTCTTTGGAAACTATCGATCCTGAAAGTTTCAGGGAACATCCTAGTTTAGCTTTATTGGTGGGACGACCTGTTGCTTTGGTGAGGGCAACATTTAGTTTAGAAGTGAAGGGTTTACCGGGTTGCGATCCTACGGTTAAAGTTGAAGACATAGAGCAACTACCAGCGAATTATGGGTTTACAGAAGTTAAATTCCCCATTCGTTTAGGAGATTATCAACAACTCAATGATGGACTGGTAGGATATTGGCGAGAAACTCCTGTCGGAACTGAGGGAGATTATCAATATGAAAGAAATATCTTTTATGCGCCGCAAAGTCGTCTAGTAGAGAATATTGATTTAATTCAAACTGAGGCGGAAGGGTTAGTCTATTTTGAACAAACGGTAGACGCGCCTCCTCAAGGGGTGACAATGTTGATCGATCCCAGGGGCTTAATTCATGCAACCTCTGGAATTTTGCCTAATCAAGAATTGCGTCTCCCACCGGAAAATTATAGCCAAGCTTTAAAGGCGATCGAAGTTAATTTCCTCTCTACTCCTATTTTGTGCAATCAAGGAGAAATAGCACTTCCTTTACCCCAAGTCCCCGAATATGTTTGGTCTTGGCTATCTTTAAACAAGGAAGCTTGGTCAGAAACAGAAACAATTAAATCTGTTAACCCTCAAGCTAGTTTTGCAAAACCCCAGCAACTCTATGAAGGTTGGTTGCAACTTTCTCGCGCCAAAACAGAAGATTCTTCCTCGTCGTCTTCTGCTGATTCTTCTTTACCTGCTGCTGAAGGATTGCAAGTCAGTCCCTCCAGAACAGCAGAATCTTTCCAGAGAAGTTTTTCCAGCATCGCGAAAAGTGTCGCAAAAATGCCTTTTGAATTTCGCTGGTGTTATGAAGATGAACAGGAAGGAGAACTCAACGGAGTTTTACAAATGGGAAATCCTGATGAGGTTTCCCCCCTTCGCCTTGAGATCGAAAATATCCTCACCGAAGACCAGAAAGATATCATCATTTATCCCATTCCTAACGCCACCGAAGCGAATTCTGACAATTATCATTTTCAGTTGGTTTTTAACCCAGATATCTTGGTTAATCCTGGAAATATCAGCCTTGAAAGTGAGGATTGGTCAATTGGTTTTAGTGGAGATGCTAATGCAGATAATCTCTATCTTCTCTGGAAAGGCGAAGGAGAAATTACTCTTAAACCAAATGAAGCCACAGAAGTCATCTTAATCGGTGTGGCGGCTGAATCTGCGGTGCGGACAACCACAACTAATGTCACTATTAGCTGGGAATTTAAGCGGGGAGGTAGCGATGTTATCAGCGTTAAACTCCCCGGACAAGGTGACGACTACGCAAAAACAACTACCCTGGAACTAGAAATGATTAAAGCAACTGGAAAATCTACTATTCCTCTATTTGTCGGTTTTGTTGGTTCTAATAAAGTTCTCAATGTTAACGATGGAACTAGCAGTATCAAACTCCGTATTACTAATACTAATCTGCCCAATGGTGATGACTCTAATATTACTTTTCACTACGACAGTGAAATTGATCGATGTTCTCAATTGGTAGTGGTTTTGGAAGTGGGAACTGCAAATGATACACCTTGGGCTTTGGGAACACAAGAACAAGTTAATAACATTTCTATCTCTATTGATGAGCAATGGCAACAAAATGGGAATGTAGAACAGATAAAAGTAAGCGACATAGTTAAAGCTTTACAGTAGAGATCTCCAACATATAAACTAAACTGCGATCGCCAATGGTAAAATAGAGTTTTACCTTCCCCAAAATGAGTCAACTGAGAGAGTACATAGAGAAGCATCCATCA
>NZ_JACJPW010000199.1 GCF_014696265.1 Aerosakkonema funiforme FACHB-1375
TGAGCAACAGGAATAAAGACGAAATGTTAGCTCCCCCACTCCCCCACTCCCCTCCCTCCGATACCAAGCTGGTGACTTTCCGCAATAAGTATAAGCAATCAGGATTAAATTAGGAAATTTAATTACGAATCCCATTGTCAGAAACTGGTAATCGAGTATCAAAAATCCAAACTTTTCCCGTAATATCAAAAAGTGAAGCAATCCTGAAAGCAGACCGGCCCAAAACGGAAGTTGGCTGGGCTGCTTAAGGAAAACTTATATAGCCGTTTAGAATACTTGAGAGGACAGCTACATGGCAAAGACATACAAGGTTAAGCTAATCAACGAAGCCGAAAAGTTGGACACGACCATTGAGGTCAAAGAAGACGAATATATTCTTGACGCGGCTGAAGAACAAGGACTTGACCTACCCTACTCCTGCCGCGCAGGTGCTTGCTCCACTTGCGCCGGCAAAATTCAAGAAGGTACTGTTGACCAAGGCGACCAGTCTTTCCTGGATGACGATCAGATTGAAGCTGGCTACGTGCTGACCTGCGTAGCTTACCCCACATCTGACTGCACGATCCTCACCCACCAAGAAGAAGAACTGTACTAGAGGCGCTAGCCAACTAGCCAAGCAGAAATCAGAAAAAATTTGTAAGGGAAAGGGAAAGCGAAAATTCTCCCTTTCCTTCTTTTTATACTTTTCGTGAAATCATCCGCCACACTCCAACTGTTACTCATCCGAAATCCGGGTTAGCTACCCCACTCCCCGCTCTTTCCAAAAATAACGAGGGTAGTGGAAGTGGATTTGGTATGAGGGCTAGTTCAGCGTTGCTCCCAAAAGGCGATCGAATCGTTGAGCGGTTGGATTTGAGTGCCGGGATAATAAAAATTGAGAATTTGCTCGCTCGACCAACCCAGGTTGGCCAATTGAAGGGCACCATTTTGACTTAAACCAACCCCGTGTCCGAAGCCGCCGCCGACAAAGGCGTAACCCCATAGGGTTTGTTTATCTTTTTTGACAGGCTCCAGATAAAACAGAGTGCTGATGGGAGCCATAAAGGCACTGCGAACTTCTTCCTTGTGCAGTTCGATCGCACTCTTGTTAGTCTGGATGACCATTGTCAGGATGCGTCCGCTTGCCGATCTCTCTGTCACCTCCATTGACTGAATAGTTTGGAAGTTAGCTTGGGGATGTTTTTTGTCCTTGAGATATTTCTGTAACTGCTGCGTCAAGTCTGGAAGGCTGGTTTCTTTGCGCCAGCGAAACAAACTCTTGCCTTCTTCGTTGAAGCCTTTCTGCAAATTGATGAACTGTCGCAAATTTTGCTCGTTTGCCAAGCTGTTGCTGCCTAAATCCCAAATACTGCTGACAGCATCGACGATCGGACGCAGATAAGGTCGATCTGGCCCATTCCAAACATCCCGAAAAGAGGCACTCACTCCCCCATTGGTGGAAGAATAAACCGCATCGATTAACTCGTTTTTGTACACGATCACTAAGCCTTTTGTAGCTGCGATCGCTTTATCTGTGGTCGGAAAAGCACCGCTGAGTCCGTAATAAACTTGACAGTGAATATCCGCAGACAGTTCGTAGCCATCGATTGCAAAACGGCGTAAGTTCCGCAGTGCGTAAGTCCTAGCCAAAATTGTCTGCGCTTCCAGAGCTGCATTAGGTGCCAAGGCTCCAATTTCATTGGGTACTACACCCCGCAAATACGTTTCCAGCGGTACTTGGTTCACCAAGGTGTATGTACCGTAAGCGTTAGGCTGGATTTTAAGCGGACCGACAAATGTCCGTCCGATTTTGTCATTTTTGCCTTGAAACACCTGAATCATATTTTTTTCAGATGTAATCTCGATGTTTTTGCGGTTGTAGCGCAAGCCATCCATCACCCAAGATGGTTTTGGCTCCTCCTTCATTATTTGCGTATCCAGATGAGCCGTTCTGACGTCCTCGGTTTGCAAACTCTCCAGCAGCAATCGTCGCAGCAAAGGAGTCTTGTACACATCCCGTTTGGCCCAAACTTGCCACCTTCTGGGCTGAGCGATTTCGACTTCAATTCCTTTCGCACGCCACTGTAGGGCACTATCTTCTGCTGTCTCGAAGTTTGGGTGGGTACTGAGGACAACTCGCTCTTCTACTTCTGGCTGCGGTAGCGGTTGCATCTGTATTTCCAGCTTGAGGCTATCTAGCGAAACGGTTTGCGGCTCCATATTGCCAGCTAAAAACTGCAATGTCAGCCGATCGCCCGCTGTCGCCTTCAAAGTCAGCTCGTCATCCGCTTTGGCACCAAATCTCTGCACAATGCCAACCTTGAGTTCTACATCAGAGCCTACAGCCGAAGCTCGTACATCTGCCGTGAGTCCGACTAAACAAAACACGGTCACTGCTGTACGCCACCAGTAAGCTAGCGATCGACCGTCGCGGGTTTGAGTAACGGTGAAAATCTGTCTGAGGATACAAGTAGTTTTCTGCATGAGCTGCCTTGCGATAGATCATTTGCGATCGACCATAGCTTTATGCTTTTTATCGATCTAAATAGTCGAACTGAATGTTTGCAGTTGCAAACCGAACTCATAACGACTATGATTAAGGAGTGAAGAGTCAAAAATAGAAGTAGTAATACACCCGATGGTAAGAATACAGGAAATTCCCCTACGGCAGATTCATCGTCCCCTGATCCGACAGACCGATCCTCAGAAAGTCGAAGCACTAATGGAATCAATTCGAGAAATCGGACAACAAGAACCGATCGAAGTTCTGGAAGTAGATGGACAGTATTATGGGTTCTCTGGTTGCCACCGATTCGAGGCTTGCCAGCGCCTGGGCCAGGAGAGCATCCGTTGCAGAGTCCGCAGGGCGACCCGCTCGGTTTTACAAATGCACCTAGCTTAAAGTAAGGGCTAGGAGCTAGGCGCTAGAGGCTAGAAAATCAGGATTTTTCATAGAAACCAGGTTGATAGCCGACGAAAACCCATCAAAATCAATTTGTGGGCTACTAGCTCCTTGACGATCGCTTCTCATAGAAAACATATAAAAGTAGAGCTAAAGCTGCCAAAATTCGATCGCTAACTCAGGAGAATTCAGCAATGCAACTTCAAGACAAAACCATACCAGTAGATATCGGGATTGAGGAACAAGCTCGCCAAGAAATTGCTCAAGGACTGTCTCGCTTGTTAGCCGATACCTACTCGCTCTATCTGAAAACCCACTATTTCCACTGGAACGTCACCGGTCCGATGTTTCATTCCCTGCACCTGATGTTTGAGGCACAGTATACCGAACTAGCTGCTGCTGTTGATGTGATTGCCGAGCGGATCAGGGCGCTGGGCGTGTTTGCCCCCGGTTCTTACAGCCAATTTAGCGAATTAGGCTCGATTGCAGAAACGCGGGATGTCCCCAGTGCCGAAGAAATGGTACGCTTACTTGTGGAAGGCAATGAAGCTGTAGCAAAAACCGCTCGCTCAGTTTTCCCCGCCGCACAAAACGGTGATGACCAATCCACTCTCGATATGCTGACCGAACGCCTGCGAGTTCACGAAAAGACCGCTTGGATGCTGCGGAGTATCCTGAATAAACAGTAAGGACTGGATTTTTAGTGGCGCGAAGCGATAGGCTGTTAAGCACGCAGTAATCATCTCTCCCGCGCCGCATCAACAGCAATGAACCTGTCTCCGCTTCCAGACTACACCCACCAGCTGCAACAATTAATGCAGCGGGTGGGTGTATTGAGTTTTAAAGCGCTCAGTCGTTCCGCAGGGGTATCGGAACGGCAGCTGATGCGACTGCGGCGAGGACAGATAATGCAGATGCAGGTGGAAAATCTGGTCAAACTCGGTCAAGTTTTGCAAGTGTCGCTAGAAGAGTTATTGGCAACTTTTTCCGATCGTCAGATAAGTTGGACAGAAAAAACAGGGGAAGCATCACCAGCGCTACAGCAGGAGTACCAACGATTGCAAGCGCAGATGCAGTCACAGCGACAGTCGTTAATGCAGGAATTTCAGCTTTCCAGTTTGCAAGTGTTGGAATCTTGGCTGATACAATGGCCAACAGCTGCCTATGCTGCCGGACAAAATCCTCAGCTGCCGGCAGTGAAATTGTTGCCGCTGCTGCGACCTGTAGAACAACTGGTGCAACAATGGGGAGTGGAAGCGATCGCACCCGTAGGGACAGAATTGCCTTATGACCCGCAGCAGCACCAGTTGATGGAACTGACGGCACAACCGGGCGATCGCGTTAAGGTGCGCTACACTGGCTATCGGCAGGGCGATCGCCTCCTCTACCGCGCCAAAGTCAGCCCTGTATAGCCAATTCGATCGAGACAACAAAGCGCTGCTCTATGCTAAAGTCAGATGCGTAGAGTTTAATCCTTAATCCTGATATATTTAAATTCAGCCAAAATAATCACAAAAATAAACGAGCTAGGTTATTTAATCATGGCCGATGCTTTTGAGCTAAATCTAGACAAACTGATTTATAACAATCATGGACTCTGTTGTTAAAATTGTTCAACCCGCCGGTATGTTAGACAGTTCTAAAGGTTCTCTATTTCGCCAGGAAATTAACTCCTTGGTGGAAAATGGAGCCACTATTGTGTTAGTCGATTTCCAGGATGTCACCTTTATGGATAGTTCTGGGCTGGGTTCTTTAGTATTAGCCCTCAAAACAGTTCGCGCTGCTGGGGGTAAGCTGTTTATCTGTTCGATTAACGAGCAAGTCAAGATGTTGTTTGAACTCACTAGCATGGATCGCGTGTTCCAAATATTTGCGAATAGAGATGAATTCGATCGCAAATTGGACTCGCTTAAGTAGAAGGCGATCGTTGGTGAATTATTGTAAAAATAGTCAAGCATATACACAGAGATATGCTGATTTTTTACTTCGAGTCCGTTAACCCTTGGTGCATTTACTAATCTTAATCAAAATTAATCTCTAAGATAGACACATCATCTTCAAAAGATTCTTTCCCGTTGAGAGCGCGAACTTCTGCTAAAATCCGGTCTAAGTTGGATTTTTCGGTGTGGGAACTGCTTTGGACAAGATTTATAAAAGCATCCAGACCCCAGATCGAACCGTCGGGTTGCTGAAGTTCGTAAATGCCATCGCTGAAAATGTAAAGCGTACTCAACGGCTCAATTTCACAAAAATTATTGGTAAATAGGACATCCTCGAACATCCCAACAGGCATACCGGGAGTTTTTAGGCGTTGACTTGATGTCAGTTTTGGGGATAACAAAATCGCTGGGGGATGTCCGGCGCTGGCGTAAGTCAGTTGGCGCTTGGCTCGATTGTAGACACCGTACCAAATGGTAAAGTATTTATCATTTTGGGCAGACATCTGGAAAGTATGATTTAAAGCGCTGAGAACGTCGCTGGGTTGATAGTAATTAAGATTGGGAATAGCGTGCGATCGCAGCAGATTCATTACCGAAATGGCAGGAAGTGTGGCTTTCAAGCCGTGTCCGGCTGTATCCATCAGGTAAACTGCCAAACAATCGCGATCGAGCCAGAAATAATCGTAGCCATCTCCTCCCAGACGACTGGAAGGGATATACTTACCTTGAATAGAGAGCGGCTTGGTTAAAGGTTCTGGCAGAAGACTCCGCACGTATTCAGCCGCCTCCGCCAATTCTGCGGCTAGTATCTGCTTTTGGGTTTGCAATTCGTAGTTGAGTTGGTACAACCGCAGTCCCGATCGCACCCGCGCTGTCAATTCGTGGATCTCGATCGGCTTGGATATAAAATCATTTGCGCCAGCATCCAGTCCTTTGACCCGATCTTCCACGGAGTCCAAGGATGTCAGTAGAATGAAAAAAGTGCTGGATAAGCTTGGATCTGCCTTGACCCGACGACATACCTCTATGCCGTTCATCCTGGGCATCATCCAATCGCAAACAATTAGCGCCGGATGTAACTGCTGCGCCTGTGCTAACCCTTGTTGGCCATCGCTTGCCACCGTTACGGTATAACCCTGTTTTTTCAGCAGCCTTGTGAGGACTAACTGTATAGCAGGATCATCATCTATAACCAGAATTTGATACATGGACTAAAAATGATACCATTCTTATAATATTGAAGCATCCGTAAAAAGATAAACAAAAATTATACTGAGCCAAGTAGGTTTTAATCTAAAAGATTAGCACAAATATACTAAGTAGCGAGTAAATTTATAGTAAATTTAAGAATTACCTCTAAGTTGCGCTTTTATTGAATCATAGGTTTTGTCAAATTGCCACCATCTCAAAAAAGCCATTTACAACTTCCCACAGATCTCAAGGCTTTACCTCAAATACTTTCGTGGTTTGAGCAGTTACATCAGCCGCAGATCGCGAGAAAATTATGGTTGCGATTCCAACTTGCGCTTGCGGAAGCTTTTACCAATGCGGTTCGTCACGCCCATAAAAATCAATCCCCTGAAGTTCCTATTGATATTGAAGTGACGATATTTGAAGATTCGATAGAGATTCGAGTTTGGGATTGGGGCCCACCCTTCGATCTTCACAAAAAGCTGAGTGAGATGCTGAGCAATGAGGAAAACGACTCCGGGGGAGGGCGAGGTTTGCAACTGATGGAGAGTATAACCGACCATTTGTCTTATACTCGCACTGCTGACGATCGCAATTGTCTGTTAATGGTAAAACATTATGGCGGGGACAGCGGATTGAGCCAGCGCAGTATTACCGATTTTAACTGATTGAACTCTCGAAAGATTTCTTGCTTGACCCATTGACCGATCGCATCGAAAGGGCTAAAGTCTTTTCCACTTTGCCATCGCAGATCTTGACCCAAAGGTGTAAGATGATTTCCGGGTAAAGTTAAGGCAGAAACCATATCGGGAAAGCGTTTTTGCAACAAGTCGGTGAGAGGGGTTGTTTGGTCGATCGTATCGTTGTTAAATTTAACTAGAAGATTGCGCCGGACTTGGTAGCCTCGATAGATAATTTGCTTGGTTTCTCTTGGGGAAGGTGTAAACTCGATATTGAGAGCGGGATTGAAGTTGAACTGCTGCACAAAAGGGATAGCTTCGCTGGCGGTGTAGTTATTGAAAGAAATGAGGATATTGCCTGCGCGATCGACTGGAAAAAGACTACCGATAAGTAAGTGTAATTTGCAACCCATACTGTGTCCGATACCGTAGATCGGGAGATATCGGCTTTTCAGTTTGTTTGCTGTTCGCAATTCGTCGAGAGTGCGATCGAATTTATAGAGTACATCTTTGGCGATCGCACTATGGTCGAGGGTATTGACAAACGGAGTGGCAATAACTGCGTATCCCTGGCTCCCCAAGTGTTCTAATAATAACCGATAAGTCACTTGGGGTGCGGTGGCGACGAACGCACCGCCCAGAAAATGCACTATTGCTTTGGGATGCTGGGGGATGTACACCCAGTTACCGGAAACTTCCTGCCAGTTCATACCGAGAAAAGGTAGTTCACACCTTTTCATGTTAATGCTTGTTGAGCGGGTTGACCTCTCCCCCCTACCCCCCTCTCCGGCGAGGCGAGGGGCAAAAGCCGTAGGTTGGGTTGAGGTAAGGAATTAATTAGCGCGATCGCTCTGATTCTAGATATTTTTGACATCCTCCCCGGCGTGAACGCACGGGGATTCCAAACATCACTGTTTAGGTTTCCTCTTTCCACGACTCGGCTTACATTGAGGGGTTTCCCCACCAATG
>NZ_JACJPW010000200.1 GCF_014696265.1 Aerosakkonema funiforme FACHB-1375
TAATTGTGCCGATGCACGATATGCCTACGGCACGCTGTGCGAAGGCACTCCTGCAAGTGCCTTAACAAAAGTTCATACAGTGTCGATTACTTTTGTCCGACTACTTAGCGTTTGTTTTGTGTGTTTGACGTAATTAATCAAGCTCAAGGGAATTGCCGAGTTATCCTCAAACGGCATTGATTCAACATAACAATTTTCGCGGTTAAAGCAGTAGCCGACAACTGACCATTTGCCATTTTCGTTCAAAATCAATGCTCCTTTTTCAGCACCAGCATTTTCGATCGCCATTTGCATAAGGCTAGAAAGCAAGCGATCGATTTGCATTTCGCTGGACAGTGCTTGAGAAGCTTTGATAACCGTTGGTAAATCTACTAACTCGGAACTGCTGGTACTGCCAGTAATTGTTCTGGTAGAACTAGAAATTGATGACGCACGACTGGAAGTAAAAATTTCCTCGCTGGGAGCGAGGTGAGTTTTATTGTTTTGCAGGATACTAACAAGTAATTCGGGATAGCGTTTTTCTAGATCGTCAATTTTCGATGATGCACCCCAACGAGCGTAAGCATAGTAAGCATCAATTAGATATACTTCTGCAATTTTTTCGTTACTGCATTCCAGGTAGAATTTAGCAGCTAGTTCATTCGCGAGAGCTTCTTCGTTGAGATATTCATTTTCTTTGGCGATGGCAATTGCGCGATCGTAAGCTTTCATTGCTTTCATCTTTTCACCCTGTACTCGGAATATCTCCGCTTCCACTAAGTAAAATTTGTGCGAAAAATTCATCGGGGCATGATGAGCCCATTTTTGCAGTTTTTCCTGATTGCTTCGCACATGAAGTAGATGTTCCTGTTCCGAATTGCGATCGCTATTTATAGCCGCCAGCCGCACCAGCGAATCGTAGAAGTAGAACATCGGTACGTTCAGCATCCCCGTCACCGCGTCTAAATACTGTTCCGCTTGCCGAGCATTTTCTAGAGCTTGCTCAGTATTGCCGAACAGATAGCAAATGAGCATTTTGTGGAAGTGAAAATAATGGAGTCCGTTGCGATCGTTCGCCTGGATGTGAAACGGCAGCATTTTCTCTTCGTTATAAGCTTCACCTGCAAAGCGACAAGGATCTTCTGAGTGTCCTAAAAGATTTAATAGAGCTTGATGAACGATTTGAGTATAATTCAATGCAGCTTCTTGTTTGAATTGAGCAAGCGCTTTACAGTAAGTGTCTATTTCCTGTTCTAATTCCGTTAGGTTATGCGCGATTAAATAGGAATATTGAGAAATTTCTTTGGCTGAATATCCCAATTCTAACTCTCCCGTTTCCAATCCTCTCGCGTAACCTTCTTTTAAAAGGGGAATAGTCTCTTTGACATGGTGTTTACCATGTATAATGTGGACGCCGACAGTATAGAAAACTTTGGTTTTGAGGTAATTAGCGTTAAAGCGATCGACGATATTTAAAGCCAATTGACCGAATTGATATCCAGTTTCGATATCTAAAACTACACCGCTTAATATCAATCCATACAAAGCGTAAGCAAATGCAGATAAAGGAGCGTTGCCGTAAAAAACTGACAACTGAACCATTTTCAAAATTATCAGCGGCAGGAGCAAAGGAGCGGTTATATAAGCTGGCGAAACTATCCCCGATAAAATCCGCATCGCTGCCTGTTTTTTCGGGTCTATCATATCTGGCGAATTGACAAAATCGGCAATATTTTTGTCAGCAAAAAGCGCTGCTGTTTCTTCTAGAGCTTGCTGAATATCCGCCGGACTTGGCTGTTCCGGAAAGTTAATTTCCAAGAGTTTGAGAATTTCCAATCCCATTTCGACGGCTTGTTTCGGTTTGACTTGCGCCGTACAAGCGGAAAGCTTAATTTCATACACTTTCACTTTATCCAGCAACGTTTTGGCGTTGTGCAGCACTATGTCAGCTAACTCCTCCATCTGCTGAAAATCAGTGCTTAAATAGCCAATTTCTGCTGCTAAAACGTGCAGGTTGAGTGCTAATTCATACTTTGTTTGCCAGCTATTTACGGCTAAAAGTTGCCTGCCAACGTTTAAATATCCGCGTGCTGCCGCATAAGCAGTAGCACTCTTTGCTTTGCGTCCCGCGATTAAATTCAGTTGAGCCAGTCGATCGCGCTCGGTTCGATCGACAATCAACTCCATACCATAATTCAACTGATTGACAATATCAAAAATTTTCTCTTCTCTTTCAGCTTCAGGGGTTTTATTCAACAAAAGTTGACCGATTTTTAGGTGAGTTGCTTGTTTTTGCGATTCGGGAATCAAAGCATAAGCAGCTTGCTGCACGCGATCGTGTAAAAATCGGTAGGTGGGAACCTGGGAATTAGTAATAGCTAACTGGGTAGATTCTTGTTGATTACCGACAAGCGTTTCTCCGTTTTCATCTGCTTGGAAAAACTTGTAAACTTCACTCGTAGGCAGAACTAAACCATCTTGCAATGCTTTCCACAAATCTACTGCTGTTTCCGATCGAGATTGCTCGCGGACAATGGCAAGTGTGCTTAAGTCGAATTGATGACCGATGCAGGCGGCAAGTTTCAATACTTCTTGAGTAGCTACTGGCAATTTCTGTAATTGCAGTGCCATAAATTCAACCACATCATCGGTCAGTGCCAATGCTCGCAATCGGGAAATATCACACTGCCAATAACGCTCTTTAAAATTAAATTCGATTAGTCCATCTTCGTGGAGAAACTTGAGGAATTGAGTTAGGAAAAATGGATTGCCTTTTGTTTTTTGATAAACCAGTTCGTTGAGAGGTTTTGCGAGCGCGATCGAACAACCCAAAGTATCGGCAATCAAAACGTTCGCATCCGACTTCTGGAGCGCTTCTAAAGTCAGGGTGTTAACCGTTGCGCCAGTTTTTTGAATTTCTGTCAAAGTCAGCATCAACGGGTGCGTCAAACTAACTTCATTATCGCGATAAGCACCAATTAAGAATAGATAGCCGCGATCGTTCTGGTCGATCAGCAATTGAATCAAGTGCAAAGATGCTGAATCTGCCCATTGCAAATCGTCTAAAAATATGACAAGGGGATGTTCCTTTGTTGTGAAGACTTGAATAAATTTCTGGAATAAGAGATTAAAGCGATTTTGCGCCGCACTTCCCGATAGTTCTGCGGCTGGGGGTTGCGCTCCGATAATTTGTTCTAATTCGGGAATCACTTCCACAATTACTTGCGCGTTGTCGCCCAATGCTGTCAGAATTTCCGACTGCCACTGCACAAGTTTGGCATCGGTTTCGCTCAGCAATTGCCCCATTAAATCTCGAAAAGCTTGTACGAAAGCTGAGAAGGGAAGGTTGCGCTGAAATTGGTCAAATTTGCCTTTGATGAAGTAGCCGCGCTGCCGCACAATTGGTTTGTGAACTTCGTTGACGACAGCGGTTTTGCCAATACCGGAAAAACCGGCAACGAGCATCATTTCTATTTGGGATTTGGGATTTGGGAGAGCTGATTCCGATTGATTGGCGATGCGATTCTCCGAAGGAGACGCTACGCGAACGAATGCCGCCAGGAGGGTTTGTACTTCCCTTTCCCGACCGTACAATTTTTCTGGGATAATGAAGCGATCGCACAAGTCTCGCTGCCCTAATTCAAAAGGTACGATCGTTCCCGTATTTTTCCATTGCCACAAACAAGTTTCCAAATTGTCCTTAAGTCCCAGCGCACTTTGATAGCGGTCTTCCGCATTTTTCGCCATCAATTTGCTGACAATATCAGACAGTATTTGAGGAATTCTTGGGTTGAGCTGATTTACTGAGATAGGCTGTTTGGCAAGGTGACAGTACACCAATTCCATCGGGTCATCAGATTGGAACGGCAGCTGTCCGGTAAGCAGTTCGTAGAAAGTCACTCCCAGAGAGTAAAAATCCGTGCGGTAATCAATACCTCGATTCATCCGTCCAGTTTGTTCGGGAGATAGATAAGGTAGAGTCCCTTCCAAGACTTTGGGATTTTGAAGAACTTGGGTTTCGCGAGGCAAAAGCGATGCAATGCTAAAATCAATTACTTTGACTTCTTTGGTAGTTGGGTTAATCAAAATATTGGCGGGTTTGATATCTTTGTGGATGATCGAGTGGCGATAGAGTCCGTCGAGGGTATCGGCAATTTGAACAGCAATGGGAAGAAACTCACTCAGAGGTAATTCCCCTTTACTTTTCCGATCGCCAACTGATGCCATATAACAAGATAGAGAAATTCCGCCAAAATCTTCCATAATCAGGGCATAGCGGTTTTCATAGTTTTCCAGGCTGTAGAGTTTGGTAATGCCAGGGATATCGATGTTTTTAGCGATGATGTATTGGTTCCGAAATTGAACTATTTCGGTGAATCGGGGAAACTCATTTCGTAGCAGTTTGATAACTACAGGTTGCCCATCTGAAGCTCGAATACCCCGATAAACCAGAGTTCGCGTTCCGGTATAGATTTGCTGGGTAATGCTGTAGCCGAGAAGATTAATTGTTGTGTCCGCCATCCCTACCCCCATCTCTGCTGCCGAACGTAAATCGTTACTAAATTTTATGTTAAATTAAATTCTTTAATAAATTTATTTAATTTTAAAAAGTTATGTATCTTTTTTGCAAATATTTAGCAATACATTAGACATCTCCAAAAATTCTTGTGGGGTAGGTATCCTGCCTGCCCTTTGAGATTCTTTTGGAGGAGATGTCTATTAGATAATTCCTTTCTCTTCTGTCTGGTTTTCCCCTGGCAATGAAGCTTTAAACTTAGTTATTTAGTAAGACTTATGCCATCTCCGATTTCAACAGCTATGGCTGTAAGGGTAATTCATGAATTACCCTTACAGCTTGGCAACCACTTTTGTCTCGGTCTTATCTAAGTAAAATTACTGATAATAGCATAGCCAAAGCCTTATATTATAAGTAAATTTACCCTAATAATCTCATAGTTGATTTCTATACGTAAGTGTGATGACGATCGCAGACCTTTTCAAAATCGGTCACTGCATAATGTGGCAAGCAAACAGATATTATGATGCAATCGTCATCTACAACAATATGAAACTATGGCTCTCCTGGATTCAGCCTAACTTTTATAGCTCGTGAGAGTCAAGTTGATATCGCGAGTAACCGCTAGCGCAAAGGCAATCATCTCGTTTCCATAAACCTCACTAGGGAGATCCGACAATCACCCTGTCGGGTGAATCAATTGAATGAAGCGCGATCGCCTCGTGCAATCGTAACTTTAAGTTAGAACGCTGAATCCGGGGGAGAAACGATCGTCAAACTGGCGATCGCAACCACCTTTCGCATTCATCAGGGGATTAGCGACATGACTGTACAATTTACAGATTTAGAAATCTTAGCCCAACACGGTCTGGATTTAACGCCGATCGAGGTACTAGCTAAGCAAGTATTGCAGTATCAGGATGCCACCCCACAAGAAATTTTGGAGCTGCTTGAAGAAGTCGCGCACAGCTATGCAGTTTTAGCGCCGACACTTTCGCCAAACCTGCGCTATAGTGCCAAAAAAGAAATAGAGTTTTTTGTATTTCTATATCAAGATAGCCTCAGAAAGTTAACTAACCCCCACAAGGTACGGGAATCCCAGGAAAGCGTTCAATCTCTATCGCATTGTGTACGTGCCATAGTAGACGAGCTGTTAAATTCAAAAAAGTGTCGAACCCTGCAAACTTTTGAAATTGCTCCCGTAACGTGATTCCCGATGCCTAACTACATACAAGCTTTACGAGACTGTTGCCAGGATGAAGCTGCTTTTGAACGGCTCAAACAAATCCTAGCGTCGGCAGTGAAAGACGAAGCATTTACAAAACTTCTCCTATCTTTAGATTCCCAACTCAGATCGAATGCTTCCTGCTTGCCAGACCTTGTATGTCAGCCTCCAAAACAGAACATCCCCAAATCCCATCCCCCGGCAATAGCTCGTATTAGCGGGTATGAAGAAGAGGTAATTGGTAGTAGCTCAATTGAAATCAATGCTAGGGTGAATTCTCTAGATCGCCTGAGAATGGAACGATTATTGCAGTCAGAAGGAGCAGTCCACAACTGGGAATATGAGTTTCACAATAAGTCGGGTGAAGTATTGGTGGGGCTACTATCAGCAGAAATAATCAAAAGTAGCTTGGAGGAAGGTGAGTTCACCCTCACAACGAATATTATGGAACCGCAGCGGGCCCAAGTGCAAATGCGTGTATTGCCAAATCGCGATCGCGTCTGCACGACGCCGCCTTTTTCTCATAAAGTTTGGTGCAGCGCTCGTTTATTGGGCGAGATGGCTTTGCGAATTCGCAACTCGCTCAACCTCGATCGAATTCTCGATAGCACAGTAGAAGAAGTTAGGCAATTTCTGCAAGCAGACCGCGTTTTCATCGGTTGCGTTAACGATTTCGGTAGGGGGCAAATTCTCGCAGAATCCGTAGACCCCAAATGGGAATCCATCAAAGGATGGAAACTCGATGAAACTTATGTTAAAGAAATTAAATCTTTTTACGAAGATCGTAATGTCCGCGTTATTGACGATACAGATCGAATCGAAAAAACTCCCTTTTTAAAGGAATACTATAGCCGTTACCAGGTAAAAGCCAGCCTGGGTGTGCCTATTATTGTGGAATCAGAGTTTTTTGGAGTATTAGTTGCCAACCAATGCTCCAGCCCTCGTCATTGGCAACCGTTTGAAATAGACTTACTGGAAAAATTGGCAACCCAAGTAGCGATCGCCATAAAACAAGCACAACTTTACAAACAAGTGCAAACCCTCAATGCCAACTTAGAACGCCAAGTCGAAGAACGTACAGCACAGCTACAGCAACGCAACAGAGAACTCCAAGAACTAAACAGAATTAAAGATGTTTTGCTGCATACAGTTTCCCACGATCTTCGCACATCGGTGATGGGAACGTTAATGGTATTCAAAAATTGGTTGGCTCGGTCAGAGGAAAATATATCTATATCTCGTAAATTATTAGAACGTATGGTTGCTGGGATCGATCGCCAACTGAAAACGATCCACTCACTGCTAGAAACTCATACAAGTGAAGAACAGGGAACTATTATCCATCGCGAGTTTGTTCGATTCAACACCCTGCTACTATCTATTATTAAAGACTTAGAACCAATGCTGGCAGAAAATCAAGCCAGCCTGACCAATCTTGTCCCTGACAATTTACCGTTAGTAATACTCGATCCGACTCAAATACAGCGAGTTTTTGAAAGTTTATTTACCCATACTTTGAAACACAATCCCCCCGGATTGTGTTTAAGCCTGAGCGCTACAGTGGAAGCGGGGACAATTCGCTGCCATATCCAGGATAACGGTACGGGGATGAGTCAAGTAGAGTGCGATCGCCTCTTTGACCTCTACGTCCGCGACCCTCAAGCACGATGCTCCACCGGTATCGGTCTAAAATTATATCTTTGTCGGCAAATTATTCAAGCTCACGGCGGTCAAATCGGCGTCACTAGCAGTCGCGGTTCCGGTTCAAACTTTTGGTTTACCTTACCGGTGGCCAATTGTTAGAGGAGTGGGGGAGTGGGGGAGCGGGGGAGCGGGGGAGCGGGGGAATTAATATTTT